>JAZRAZ010000035.1:0-3794 GCA_045634825.1 Eubacteriales bacterium
ACAAGTTGAACTTGTCGGCTTTTTATAAGTCTACTTGTATTAGAATACTTCGTCTATATCAAGGGAGTAACCCAAAAGTTCTCCGATGGATTTGATTTTTCCTTTTACTGTGATAGAGTCACCGACTTCTTTTTCAAGCAAAAAGTCAAGTTGTGAATCATCTTTAATATAACATTGTACGCTGTCAAAATTCCACTCATCTGCATTTACCGGTTCGATGCTGATATATTTGCCGTCGCTGTCAAAGTTGCTGATTTTTCCTACCAATTCAACATTTTTATCTTTGTAAGTTTTTTCTGCCTTCAAGGCATTACTTTTTAATTCATTCAACAAAGTTTGAAGTTCGACCTTTTCGTAAGAAATCTTTTCTGCCGGCTTTTGTGTTTCAGTAGTAGAACTACTTTGTTCAGTGGATGGTTGGGTGCCACCTTCGTTTGTTGGTGTTTCACTTCCGCTTGAGGAACTAATGATTATCACAACGATGATCGCAATAATTAACCAAAACCACCACTTTTTAAAGATAGATTTCTTTTCTTTTACATTTTCCATAATTTAATTTCCTCCTTATATACCAAATTGGGATATTTGTATTATACCAATATGGGATAATAAAGTCAAGGGGTGATTTTATGAGATTAAAGGAACTTCGTAAGAAAAAAGGGATATCTCAATTAAAATTGGCACTTGATTTAAATATCAATCAAAATAGTATCAGTCGTTATGAAAGCGGAACTCGAGAGGCAGACTATGCCACACTTATTAGAATTGCTGATTATTTTAATGTATCCATTGACTATTTGTTGGAACGAACTGATAATCCGCAAATACTGAAATGAGCACTCACAGGTGCTCATTTGTTTTAGGTGCACCTTAAAAGATTATTTTATATAGATAGCAAAAATTGATTCGATGTGTTATAATATTTTTGATAAAGCATAAAGAAATTACAAATAATTCATAATTTTTTCATAAAGATGTGTTAGTATAGTAAAAAAAGAAAGGGAGCAGAGAGATGTTTGGTTATGTTGTGACAGATAAAGCGCAACTTTCAAAACAAGAGCAACTGGATTATCGCAGTTATTACTGCGGTCTTTGCTGTGCGCTCAAAGAGCGCTACGGTGCGGCAGGGCAACTGGCGCTGAATTTTGATATGACTTTTCTGTATATACTTCTTTGCTCACTGTATGAGCCACCGATAGAGATGGTAAAGGGAAGATGTATCATTCATCCTTTTAAAGCGCGCCAAAAGCGAATTTCAGAGTATGCGCTGTACTGTGCTGATATGACGGTACTGCTTGCCTATTATAATGCGATGGACGACTGGAATGATGACAAAAAGCGTACTTCTTTGCGCTACGCAAAAAAACTTGAGCCATCCATCAAGAAACTTGAAAAACAATACCCAAGACAAGCATCCGCCATCAAAGATAACATAGAGCAAATCAATCAACTGGAGCGACAGAAAGAAATCAATCTGGATGCGGTGAGCAATCGCTTTGGAGCACTGTTTGGAGAAATTTTTGTTGAAGAAGAAGGCTTGTGGCAGTCAAAATTGTACGATTTGGGGGAAAACCTCGGTAAGTTCATTTATTTTATGGATGCCTGGGAGGATGCCCAAAAAGACGCAAAACACAAAAACTATAATCCCTTATTACAAATTAAAGGGGAGCCGGATTATCAGCAGAAATGTAAGGATATTCTGACGATGTTTTTGGGTGAGGCTGCTTCAGCGTTTGAGAGTCTTCCTATTGTAGAAAACGTACATCTTTTGCGGAATATTTTATACGCAGGGGTGTGGAGTAAATTTTCGGAGAAGAAAAAATGATAGAAAATTCATATAAAATATTAGGAGTGGCACCGTCGGCAACCGATGAGGAACTTAAAAAAGCCTACCGTAGACTTGCTAAGAAATATCACCCCGACGCCAATCCCGACAATCAGGAACTGGCGGCAGAAAAAATGGCACAGGTCAATGCCGCGTATGATGAAATTATTAGTTTCCGTCAAGGAAAGGGCGCGGGGAATGACCCGTTTGCTGATTTTGCAGGACGACAAACAGGGGGCGGCACTTCAACCGAATATACTGCCGCACGCAACTTTATTTCTTATCGTCGTTTTGCGGAAGCGATGAATGTCTTGTCCCGAATGGAAAGCAGAGATGCCCAGTGGTACTTTTTGGCAGGATATGCCCAGATGGGACTTGGCAATCGTGCGCAGGCACTCGAGTGGGCAAACAAAGCCGTACAGATGGAGCCGGGTAATTTTGAATATCAAAGACTACTTCAAATGCTCCAATCGGGTGGACAGATGTACACCGATTTTTCTCGTGGCTTTTCGATGCCGACGATGAGCAATAACTGGTGTTGTCGGTTGATTTTAATCAATTTATTTTGCAATTTTTGCTGTAGGTGTTAGTTATGAATAAATTTAAGGATAAATTAATTCGATTTATGTACGGCCGTTACGGCGGCAACGATGCGCTGAACAAGGCACTTTTGTGGACTTACATTGTCATTTTGATACTGGGTATCATCACCGGATGGGAGTGGCTGTGGTATGTCGGCTTTCTTTCAATTATTTGGAATATTTATCGTATGTTTTCCCGCAATATTGCGGCAAGGCAAAAAGAAAATGCCGCATTTCTTTCATTCAAGCGCAAAGCACTGATGCCACTGAAACAACTGCTGGACCGTCAGCACGCCTATCGTACCTGCCCGCATTGTAAAGCCACTCTGCGCCTGCCGCGCAAAAAAGGCAGACACACAGTTTCCTGCCCAAAATGTAAAAAGGATTTTAAGGTAAAAATATGAAAAAACGAATAATATTCGGTATTTTGGCGGTTTTGTGGCTTGGATTTATCTTTTATAATTCTCTGCAAGATGCCACCGCTTCCAACGAAATGAGCGGAGGACTGCTGGATGCGTTGCATCTGCCCCAAACACTGCAACATTTAGTACGAAAACTGGCGCACCTTTCTTTTTTTATGTTGTTGGGTGTGCTGGTCAGCGGTGCTTTTTGCACCGACAAAAAAGTGCTGATACCACAGGCACTGTTGTGCCTTCTCCTTTGCGCCTGCACTGATGAAACACTGCAACTTTTTTCTCCGGGGCGTTCCTCGGAACTCAGAGATGTGTGGATTGACTTTGGCGGTGCAGCCATCGGCACGCTTGTGTCGTCACTGATTTTGCCGAAACTAAAATTTACCATTGAAAAATATAAATAAGTTGTATATAATAAATTTAACAATTCAGGAGGATTTGCTATGGCTGATTACGGAAACGATATTATTACCTTGACCGATGAACAGGGAACAGAACTTGAATTTGAAGTGATTGCTGCAGTCGAAGTAGAGGGAGAGACCTATGTGGGTCTTGTAGAACTGTTTGACGACCCGCAGAAAATGATTGAGAGTGATGCCCAACTCATCATTATGAAACAGGTGGAGGACAATGCGGGCGAAATCACCTTGGTAACGCTTGACTCCAACGAAGAACTTGAAAAAGTTGTCAGAGAATTTGAAACGGTACTGGAAGAAGAGTACGAAATCGACGACACTGAAAACTAAAACTTTTCCTGCGATGTGCGATACTTGTGTATTTTAAACCTACAATACTTTTAAGGGAATGCGCACGGAAGGCTGTGTGCAAACTCTCCGGCCCAATCGGGCTGCAGAGAGGAGCCTGTGAGGCCCGAAGGCAACTACCCACGTGAATATATTCAGGGATTAAAAGAAGCAAGGTCGGCATTTGCGGGGCTTTATCTTATAAATAAAACCCGACGGATTTCATATGTAC
>JAZRAZ010000036.1:0-3165 GCA_045634825.1 Eubacteriales bacterium
TTAATTATTTGATGATTTTATCCGTTATTTCTTGACAAACAGAAATGAGTGTTGCATAATATATTATGTATGTAGATTATATTAAAGGAGATTGGTATGAACAACTTTAGTTCTCCTTCGGAGCAGGACCGCACTATTTCTTTTACGGCACAGCGTGCCCCGTCGCAAAAAATGATGAGTGAAATGCCCCCTGCCCCCGAGAAACCCAACAAAAAGAAGAAAAACAATATCCTAAAGTTTTGGAACATTTTGGTAGGTAACAAAAAAAGTCGGAAACTTAAGGCATATTTATACAGTTTATTTGCATCCATTTTATGTGCAACCTTGTTAGGCACATTTTTGATGTACGGACCCATTGGTTTCTTCAGAGATACGCTGGTTACTTCAGCAATGACAACTTTGAGCCACAAGTATTTTGCCCAGTGGTTTTATGATACTGAAACCATCAATGCCATACTGGCGCAAAACATAACCGTTGCACCCGATGGCACAACCGATACTTCACAAATTGAAACCGGCACTCAAATGAAGTCCGCAGATATTAAGATTACCGACATCAGTCGCAACGGATTTAAAGGTTGGATGATGGAGATTCCCGATCCTTCTTGGGTACGGCTTGGTGTCCCCAAAAACTTTGGTCAACACGGCGCAAAACTCCCTATTATCTTAAATGATTATGGTGCCATTGCAGGTGTCAATGCAGGCGGTTTTGCAGATAACAACGGTTTTGGAAACGGTGGCACGCCTGTCGGAATGGTTATTGTAGATGGCGAGATTATTTATAACTCTACTGCCACCTATCATAACCTGATAGGATTTGACAAAGACAATGTTTTGGTTTTAGGAAGATACACAACTGCCGAAATCAAAGCCATGAACATTCGTGATGCCGTAGAGTTTACACCTATGTTGATTCTCAATGGTGAACCGGCTGCCATCTCCGGAAACGGTGGTTGGGGTTATGCTCCCAGAACTGCCATCGGTCAAAAGAAAGACGGAACAGTACTGTTTTTAATCATTGACGGCAGAAGTGCCGTATCAGTTGGAGCAACCATGCGTGATATTCTGAATATTATGTTAGAGTTTAATGCATACAATGCTGCAAACTTAGACGGTGGTTCTTCCACAGTTTTAATGCACAACGATGTAGTTATCAACAATCCCAGCGGTTCAGATTCTGACGGTATGAGATTTTTACCGAATGCTTGGCTTGTGATTGACCCGGACAAATACAATCTGCCAAAAGATCGTCCGCCCTACACTACCAGAAACTCAAACTAAACCAAAATGCCCGAATGAAAATTTCATTCGGGCATTTTTTTATAATAAAAAAGCGGAGCATAAACTCCGCTTTAAATTTTACTTAATTGCTTTCTTTGCAGTTTCTACCAAAGTAGCAAATGCTTCCATATCGGATACGGCAATCTCAGCAAGCATTTTACGGTTGAGTGTAACACCCGCGAGTTTCAAGCCGTACATAAAACGAGAATAGTTGATATCGTTCATTTTGCAAGCAGCGCTGATACGAGTAATCCACAGACTTCTGAAATCTCTCTTTTTCTGTTTACGGCCAATATAAGCATTGGTCAATGAACGCATCACTGCCTGATTTGCAATTCTGAATTGTTTGCTCTTGGCACCATAGTAACCTTTAGCAAGTTTTAAAATCTTTTTTCTTCTTTTGCGCGTAGTTAAAGCGCCTTTAACTCTAGCCATTTATCTTGTCCTCCGTAATCTTTATTTGTAAGGAATCAGCTTTTTGATAGCTGCGGTGTTGGTCTTATCGCAGTAGGCCTCTTTTCTCAGAGTTCTCTTACGCTTGGTAGTTTTCTTGTTCAAGATATGAGAACGGAAGGCATGGCCTCTCTTGATCTTTCCGCCTTTAGTGATCTTAAATCTCTTTTTTGCACCGGAATGTGTTTTCAGTTTTCCCACGATTATTTCCTCCTTATTTCTTTTCTTTCAGTGCCGGATTGGGCGCTAAAATCATAATTAAGTTGCGGCCCTCAAGCTTTGCGGGCTTTTCGATGACCGCATATTCTTCTGTCAGTTCGAAGAAACGCTTTGCGATTGCATCACCCAGTTCGGTATGAGCCATTTCGCGTCCCTTGTACTTTACGACAACCTTTACCTTGTCGCCACCCTTTAAGAATCGAATGGCATGACCGGCCTTCGTATTGATGTCATGTGTATCAATTTTAAGTGTAAGTTGAATTTCCTTAACCGTGACAATGTTCTGATTTTTACGGGCTTCTTTTTCCTTTTTGGTTTGCTCATAACAGTACTTGCCGAAATCCATAATCTTACAAACCGGCGGTTGTGCCTTGGGAGCGATTTTAACCAGATCCAAATTTTGTGCATCAGCGATGGATTGAGCCTTTGCGGCATCCATAATGCCAAGCTGGCTGCCATCGGAATCAATGACACGAATCTCTTTATCACGAATCTGACCATTGATGCTTAAATCTTTAGCGTTAATACTTCAACACCTCCTGAAAAATAAAAACAAAAGACGGGCAAAATATGCCCGTCTTGATACATAAAAATGAATAACATTTTAAGTATTAACCATCGCCGCCTGCTTGCAACGAGGTGAGAACAGACATACTATCCTACTTTGTTTGCTTGATTAGTATATCACAGCCAAGTATGTCTGTCAAGTATTTTTTAAACTTTTCTGATGATTCCCATAGGTGTTTGTTGACGGGATTGCCCGAGCGGATTGTCTGCCAACACTTTAAACAGAAATTCCTTATCCATTTCTTCATCAGATACGCCCAAAATAACACCACCCAAATCATTCAAATCAACAATGCAAACCTTGCAGCCCAAAGTGCTTGCCGTGTCTCTTGCAACACCGTCGGGGTCAGCAGGTCCCAAAACAACACATTCATTATATGGGGGCAAAGTGCAATCACAAGGACCATCAATGGCGCGCGCCTTTGAACCGGCAATATTATAAAAGATACCTCTTTTTCCGAACAACTTGCCGACAGCCGAACAAAGCGCCGCCCACAAAATGCGAAGTTTACCGCACTCTCTGAGTGCCATCTCCATAGTTTCCGGAATAGACAACCCGATTCCATAGGGAGATTTATACACAAATTTGCATAAAAGTCTTGCCAAAAAACTTGGATGAATATCCTTCATAAAGATAGCACGCTT
>JAZRAZ010000037.1:0-1254 GCA_045634825.1 Eubacteriales bacterium
CAAGAGAGAATTTCTCTTTTGGCACCCTCTATGGTATAGATATCGGTGCGTACATCATATCCCTTTTCTTTAAGTGAAAAGAATACACGGGTAATCTGCGGCACATCCAGACCCATTTTCAAAAGTTCATCGGCTCTGCCAAAAACTTCTCTGACAGGAGCGTGCATTTTGAGTCTGCCTTTATCCATCACGACCACGCTATCCGCATTCTGCGCCACATCCTCCATAGAATGTGATACCAGCAGTATCGTACCGTGGGTCTGTTGATGATACTCGCGCAGTCTTGCCAATATCTCGTCACGACCCTTGGGGTCAAGTCCCGCGGCGGGCTCGTCCAGCACCAGCACTTTTGGTTCCAGTGCCATCACGCCTGCAATCGCAACCCTGCGCTTTTGTCCCCCCGAAAGTTCAAAGGGAGATTTCTCCAGGCAGTCCTCTTTCATACCGACAAAAGCAAGGCTTTCTCTGACCCTGCGGTCAATCTCCTCTTCGGAAAGTCCCATATTTTTGGGGCCGAAAGCTATATCCTTATACACCGTTTCCTCAAAGAGTTGGTATTCTGGATACTGAAAAACCAGTCCTACCTTAAAGCGCGTGGCAATCCGCTGTGCCTTGGGACAGTTCCAAAGGTCCACCCCGTCAATTACCACCTGCCCGTCACTGGGGCGCAAAATGGCATTGAGGTGAGAAATCAGCGTACTTTTGCCACTGCCGGTATGCCCGATGATGCCGACATAATCACCCGTCTTTATTTGCAGATTGATGTTATCCAGTGCCACCTTTTCAAACGGCGTACCGACAGCATATTTATGTGTTAAATTCTTGGTTTCGATAATCACCGTATTTTCCCTCCAACAGTTCGGAAAGCACGCAAATACAATCCTCATCTGTCAGTACCGAAAGCGGTACTTTGATATCTTCTGCGCGCAACGCGTACATCAGTTGCGCCGATTGCGGCACATCCAGTGCCACACTTTCCATTAGTCCTATATTCTGAAACACCTCTCGGGGTGTATCGTCCAGCAACACTTTTCCTTCGTTCATCACAACCACGCGCTCTGCCTGCACCGCTTCGTCCATATAGTGCGTAATCAGCAGTATGGTGATGCCTTCGTCCCGATTAAGCCGTTTGAGTGCCGCCATTACTTCACGGCGCCCTTTGGGGTCCAGCATCGCGGTGGGCTCATCTAAAATCAGCACTTTGGGGCGCATGGCAACAATACCTGCAATCGCGACCCTTTGTTTTTGTCCGCC
>JAZRAZ010000038.1:0-2366 GCA_045634825.1 Eubacteriales bacterium
CTGATTGACGCGCATATTCTGCGGGATAATGTCCACGCAGACGAGCATTTCATTCGTCAGCTTGTCGCACACAACAACCAGATAGCGGTCGCCAGAGCGGAGATAATTGTCCCATTCAATCGTGTTCACGCAGTTGCGGAAGTGGTCGCCTATCTCCTTGCACTCGCCGCGATTAAGAGGAACGCGGGTGTAGTAGCGGTCATTCTCATAGTAGAGGTTGTGAGTGGTCTGTGCGGCTCGGAAAGCGCGGCTCTCGCGCTCGGTGCGCTCGGCATACCAACGGGCTTCGAGGTCTGCGAGAGAGCGGTCGAGGTTTTCCACCTTGTAATCGTTCAGCTCCATCTTGTTGATGTACTCAACGATGCGCTTCATCTTGCGGCAAACATCGTCAATCTCGGCGCGGGTGTTGTAGCGGTAGAAGCGAATACCGAACAGGCGGCAGATTTCGTCCTCGTTGTCCATACCGAACAGTTCCTTGACTTTTGCCTGCGGCTCTGCGAACCTATCCTGCGCGGCAGTACGGAGAGCGGAGCGGAAAGCCTTGCAAGAGGTGATATAGGGATAGAGGTTCGCGGGGATATAGGGAGCGAAGTCGGTCAAACCGTACTTTTCAAGGGCTTCCCTGCCGACAACCTTGCCAACGATGTTGTCGAGATAATCAACCTCATTGGGACGGGTGGCGGGGTTTGCGCTCCACTTGCGGAGCAGGGCGAGAGTGTCCTTCCACGCGGGCATATCGTGTACTTCGCCAAAGTTGGCATACAAAATGCACTCCATAGCGTAAACCTTGACCGCGATAGAAATATCGGGAAGGCTGATAATGCGGTCGATATACTCGCGGTGGCGAAGGTCGCGGTGATTGGTGGCGGCGGCAACAAAGGCGTTGCCGATATACGCGGAAATCTGCTTCGGGGCGTTGGTCAGTTCCCTGCCAGAAACGCCGATAACGCGGAAAGGGCGTTCAAGATACGCGACAATGTGCTTGCCCGTGTCAAGGTCGATGGTGTAGGTGTTGCGGTTGCGGGTAATGTTGATGATGGTGTCCATTGGTTTAATCTCCTTTTCTTTGATGTACTCATTATAGCAGATTGCGTTCGCGTTGTCAATAGGTTTTTTGCAATTCCAAATAATATATTTTGGCGCCCGGGCGGTATTGTATATTATATATTTTAGAAAAGAAAAATAGCGCGATGGCAATACCATCGCGCTTTAGTTTAGGCTCTTAATCTTCCGGCCCCTCGTAGTATCCGCCAATCACGCCAACCTCAAACCATTTTTCGTACTGGGGGTGACATCTGTGCAGATAGCCCTCAAACTTTTTCCAGTTCGTGTAATGAAGCAGGATTTTTTCAAGTGTTTCGGGCGTGTTGCCGAAGATTTTGAGCATAAGGTCAAGAGTTTCAGGGTCAACGCCAACAAGTTTGGTGAGGACAATGTAGGCGCATTCGGTGTTTTTCATAGTTTGCTCTCCTTTCGAGTTCCCTTTTGGAACACTTATATAATACTACATTTTTTTGAATTTGTCAATACTTTTTTACTGGAAAAAATAATATATTTTAGCGTCCGGGCGGGATTGTATATTATATATTCTGCAGGCATGGCAAAAGGCGTGGGGAACACCAATCCCACGCCTTGCCAGAAGGAAAGAAAGGAGATTAATCGGGAGGGGTATCAGCTTCGTGTACCCCCAAGAGATAGGCGATGTTGTGAAGTGTGGCAAACTCTTTCATCGGCTGTTGGATTTCATCGGGGATAAGTGCGGCTACGGTCGGAGCAATGCTCTTTAAGCCGTAGTAAACCATTGCTACCCAATTACCCCCGCAAGCCACGCAATGATTACGCATGAAGTCTTGGTAAGTGATGTCCACACGGGGAGCGGTATGGATAGCAACCACGATTTGACCGCCCAAATCTTCTCCCCAAAGGTCGATGATGTCTTGGTAGATTTCCTTGATGTCTTCATAGGTCATTTTTTTACCCTTCCTTCCTGTTGTAGTTGCCGATGCGCAGTTCATCATAGATATACTGCAAATCGGTAATCAGTTTGTCGTAGTTGATGGTGTTGTCTGTGTTGGAGGCACAGCTTGCATCATCTATTACATCTTTCAATAGGTCGGCAACGATTTTAACTCGTTTCATTGGTTTGTTCTCCTCTCTTTTTGATGTACTCATTATAACACAAGGGACAGGGCTTGTCAATAGGTTTGCAGAATATATTTTCGTGCCCGGGCGCGATTGTATATTATATATTGCGCTCAAGCCCGAAAAGGCGCCGCATTGAGGCGACGCCTATCGGGGAAAGAGAAGGAGGCTTAATCGAAATCAACGCGTTTGTCGCGCTGACGGGAGTATTTCTTTTTGTCTTT
>JAZRAZ010000039.1:0-1492 GCA_045634825.1 Eubacteriales bacterium
CGTGATGAACCCGTTCAGTGCAGTCGCCGCGGCGGTTTCGGGACTGGCAAGGTAGACCTTTGCGTCCCGCGTTCCGCTCCGTCCCTCGAAGTTGCGGTTGAACGTCCTGACGGACACGCCGCCGGAGACGGGGGAGAACCCCATGCCGATGCAGGGACCACAGGCACATTCCAAAACTCTTGCACCGCTGGCAAGAATGTCGGTAAGGGCACCACATTCCGAAAGCATCGTCAGCACCTGCTTGCTGCCGGGAGAGATGGACAGAGAAACGCTCGGGTCAATGGTCTTGCCTTTGAGCAGGGCTGCCACTGTCATCAAATCCGTCAAAGAGGAGTTGGTGCAGGAACCGATGCATACCTGGTCAACCTTGGTGCCTTTGAGGGAGGCAACGGTGACCACATTGTCAGGCGAATGGGGGCAGGCAATCAACGGCTCGAGGGTGTCAAGGTCAATATCTATGATACGGTCATATTCGGCATCGGGGTCACTGCAAAGAGGGGTAAAGTCTTCCCCTCTGCCCTCTGCCTCCAAAAACGCTTTGGTAACTTCATCAGAGGGAAAGATGGAGGTGGTAGCACCGAGTTCGGTGCCCATATTGGTGATGGTAGCGCGTTGAGGTACACTCAAAGAGGCAATTCCTTCACCACCCCATTCAATAATGGCGCCAACTCCGCCTTTGACACTCAGAATTTCCAGTATTTTCAGCGAAATGTCTTTAGCAGTTACATAGGGGCGGAGTTTGCCTGTCAGATTAACCTTGTACATTTTGGGACAGGTAATGTGATAAGCACCGCCGCCCATAGCGACAGCCACATCCAGTCCGCCGGCACCCATAGCAAGCATACCGATGCCGCCGCCTGTGGGGGTGTGCGAGTCAGACCCGATGAGTGTTTTGCCCGGTTTGCCGAAACGCTCTAAATGCACCTGATGGCAGATGCCGTTGCCGGGACGGGAAAAATAGATGCCGTGTTTGCGGCAAACACTTTGAATATACCGATGGTCGTCGGCATTCTCAAAGCCTGATTGCAATGTGTTGTGGTCAATGTAGGCAACGCTTTTTTCGGTGCGGACGCGCTCTACTCCCATCGTTTCAAATTCAAGATATGCCATCGTTCCGGTGGCATCCTGAGTCAGTGTCTGGTCAATTTTCAGTGCAATTTCGTTTCCTGCCTTCATTTCGCCGGAAACCAGATGTGCTTTGATGATTTTTTGTGCAATGGTCAGTCCCATAATTAAATTTCTCCTCTGTTTAAAATGTTTTCATAATATTTTGACAGGCGTTGCAGATATGTACGACGGTCAGTTTTTCCGCCAGTACACCGTCTCCTTTGGCAATCGCCTCGAAAATGGCGCGGTGCTCTGCAGCCGCTTGTTTTGCGCGGGCAAGGTCAGTCACACTGTCTTTCCGATAGCGTTGGACACGGCGGTGCAGAGAAGAAAGTGTATCTCTGAGTATACCGCCACAGCGCTCGTAAATGATTTTGTGAAAACG
>JAZRAZ010000040.1:0-2418 GCA_045634825.1 Eubacteriales bacterium
AAAAGTTATGAATACGGGGAACACGATGGTCTGGGACTCATCAAAGGGGCGGTAAAACCGATTAAAGATGTCATTTCACCCGACCTTAAAATCCCGCATATTGGTTGGAACGGACTCATTTATAAAAAGAAGTGCCCCTTGTTTGCCCACATCAATGAGGGGGACTGTGTGTATTTTGTTCACTCCTATTATGCAACAGAATGTGAGGAAGCGGTGGTTGCCGTATC
The DNA here is from genome assembly GCA_045634825.1 of Eubacteriales bacterium. GTDB lineage: Bacteria > Bacillota > Clostridia > Oscillospirales > QAKW01 > Firm-08. The sequence goes on from JAZRAZ010000040.1 coordinate 228, forward strand.
GGAATACGGCACCGAGTTGACTGCCGCGGTGCAACACAAAAATGTCTTCGGTTGCCAGTTTCACCCCGAAAAAAGCGGGAAAGTGGGACTTGCCATCTTAAAGGCATTTACTGAACTGAGGGAGGATGCCATATGATAATTTATCCTGCCATTGACCTGTTTGAAGGCAAGGCAGTGCGTTTGTTTAAAGGGGATTATGCACAGATGACGGTGTATAGCGACCGCCCCGAACAAGTCGCGCTTGACTTTGCCAAAAATGGTGCGACCCACATTCATTTGGTGGACCTGGAGGGCGCCAAAAGCGGTCAGACACCCAATATTGATACGGTCATGCTCATCAAAAACACCACGGGACTTTTTTGCGAAATCGGCGGCGGCATACGCTCTATGGAGGTTATCGACCGCTATATTTCGGCAGGCGTTGACCGCGTGATTTTAGGAACTGCGGCGGTGACCGAGGAGGGCTTTGTCCAAAAAGCAGTCGAGAAGTACGGTGACAAAATCGCCGTCGGCATTGACATCAAAGACGGACTTGTCGCCATCAAGGGTTGGACGCAAACTTCGGATATCGACGCCTTTGCCTTCTGTGAAAAAATGCAGAATATCGGGGTTAAAACCGTCATTTGTACCGATATTTCCAAGGACGGTGCCATGCAAGGCACCAACCATGCCCTGTATCGTGACCTTTCCGAAAAATTCAAGGTGGATATCATCGCCTCAGGCGGTGTTTCAAGTTTGGAAGATGTAGAAAAACTTGCCGCTTTGGGACTGCACGGTGCCATCGTCGGCAAGGCTTATTATACGGGGGCGGTTAACCTGAAAGATGCAATCGAGGTGGCAAAATGATAACAAAAAGAATTATTCCCTGCCTGGATGTGCGCGACGGTCGGGTCGTCAAGGGCGTAAATTTCGAGGGTCTTCGGGATGTGTCCTCCCCGGTGGCACTTGCTAAGTTTTACAGTGAGTGCGGTGCCGATGAGCTGGTGTTTTACGATATTACCGCCTCGAGTGACGGCAGAAAACTTTTTACTGATATACTCACTCAAACCGCCCGTCAGGTGTTTATTCCCTTGACGGTGGGCGGTGGCATCAATACGGTGGCTGACTTTGACCGCGTACTCAAATGCGGTGCCGATAAGGTCAGCGTCAATTCCGGTGCGATTAAAAATCCCGACCTTATCAGAGAGGCTGCCAAACTATATGGTGACCAATGTGTCGTACTGTCGGTAGATATTAAGAGGGTAGATGGCGTGTTTCGCGTCTTTGCCAAGGGCGGCAGAGAAAACACGGGTATGGAGGCAATCGGGTGGATTAAGCGCTGTGTTGCCGACGGTGCAGGGGAAGTTGTGGTCAATTCCATTGATACCGACGGAGTAAAACAAGGTTTTGACCTTGAAATGTTGCAGGCGGTTTGTGATGCCGTGGGTGTCCCTGTGATTGCCTCGGGAGGCGCCGGCAAAATCGAGGATTTTATCACATTGTTTCACACCCTGCCCAAAGTCGATGCAGGGCTTGCCGCTTCCATTTTCCATTTCGGTGAGGTCAAAATTTCCGACCTCAAAGCCGAGATGGCAAACCACAATATTTGCACAAGGAGTATATTATGATAGATATTCAAAGTTTGAAATTTGACAAAAACGGGTTGATTCCTGCCATCGTCGTTGATGCGATGAGCAAAAAGGTACTCACCCTTGCCTATATGAACGAAGAAAGTCTGAAAATATCGCTGGAAAAGGAGTTGACCTGTTTTTACAGCCGTTCCCGCGACACACTTTGGCTGAAAGGGGAAACCAGCGGTAATTATCAGCACATCGTTTCCATCACCGCCGACTGTGACAGAGATGCACTGGTGGTACTGGTCGAGCCGGACGGCCCTGCCTGCCACACCGGAGAGGAAACTTGTTTTCACAGTCCCCTGTTCCAGAGTGAAAACCGCAGTGAGTTTTCCTATGAGGGACTGATGCAACTGATTGAAGGCAGAAAAAGCGATAAAAAAGAGGGTTCCTATACCACCTACCTTTTTGAGAAAGGACTGGATAAAATTCTCAAAAAAGTCGGTGAGGAAAGTACCGAGGTCATCATTGCCGCCAAGGCAGAGGACCGCGCCGAGACCATCTACGAGATCTCTGACCTCGTCTATCACACCATGGTGCTCATGATTCAGCAGGGCATCAGCCTCGAGGACATCCAC
>JAZRAZ010000041.1:0-6083 GCA_045634825.1 Eubacteriales bacterium
CACGCTCCGCTCCCAGCAAAATATCTCCTCTGGTGCAGGGAATGTGTGCATTGAGCAGATAAAATGCCTCATCCCTTGGATTTTCTATATTTTTTTCGGTAAAAATTATTTCAGCATTCTTCAGTACTGTCGCAAGTTTTACTTTCATTTTCACTCTCTTTTTCTATATACCCATCGTCTGTCAAAATCAGTTCTTTATCTAAAGGATACTCCTCCAGCACACCATTCAGAGCGGCAAGAGCCACCTCCAGTTGCTTTTCATCAGGTTCTTTGGTGGTCAGATGTTGAAACCATACGCCCGGAGCGGAAAGGATGCGGGTAAACACATTGTCGTGCTTGCCTGCCAGTTGGATACATTCAAACGCCACGCCCATCATCAACGGAATGAGCAAAATTCGACTGCCTGCACGAAGCCACACACTCTGGGTGGTAATCAAGGTGGAAATTACGATACTGACCAGCAGTGTCAGTGCCAGAAAACTGGTACCGCAACGAGGGTGAAAGCGAGTGAAGGTCTTGGCATTTTCAGGTAAAAGCGGCATCTTCTTCTCGAAACAAAAGATGCTTTTATGTTCGGCACCGTGATACTGAAAGACACGCTTTATATCTTTCATACAGGAAATGGCAACCAGATACACCAGAAAGACACTCAGTTTAATCACGCCCTCGCCCACCGAAATAATGATGCGGCGGGTGCCCTCGGCAAGCGTGTCAAAATTCGGGATAAGCCCCGTTACAAAGGAAACAATCAAGGTCGGTAAGGCAAAAAACAGTCCAACCCCCATCAGTACACCCAGTATCATCGCAACAACACCGAGAATTGCCATTCCCGTTTTACCAAACAGTTTGGAAAGAAATTGTTCAAACTTGGTTTCGGGTTCCATCTCCTCGGTAATTTCCTCCATCGCAACATCCGCCGAATACATCATAGAGGAATAACTCAGTTTCATCGACTTTACAAAACTGACCAGTCCTCTGATAATCGGAATTTTGGCAACAATGGGATTTCCCTTTTTATTTTCAGTTACTTTCAGTACAATATCACCGCGCTCCCTACGCACCGCAATCGCAGTTTTTTCGGGAGAACGCATCATTACACCTTCAATCAGCGCGCTTCCACCGATGGCAGTGTAACATTTTTTCTCTTTTTTTCTCACTTTTTTATCCTCTTTATTTTATTTTACAAGTTTACTATATCACATTTTGAGCGCAGTTACAAGCAAAAAACCATCTTTCTTTACTTTCCCTCTTATAATATAAAAGACGGTTTCGCAAAAACGAAACCGTCGCCCCAACACATATATTATATCACATAATTTTCAAGCAGTGTGCACAAACTTTTTGCCATTTCTTTGTGTAAATTGCGAATTTACAAGGCAAAAAGTGCTTGCTATACTGTAATTGAAAGAAGGAAAGAAAACCTGCAGGATTTGGAGATTTCATCAGGGGAAATCGGATCCTTGCAACTATCGCCAAAATAAAAAGCAAAGGGGTGAGTCCAAAGGTTTAGTCAGTTTTAATCTACACACAAAATCTTTAGAAAAGGAAACAGGTCCAATGTACTAAGGTAAGTGCAAAACTCAAAGAAAATCTTGCTAAAGGAAATAAGTCCAATGCACAAGTAAATTTTAAACCAAATGTTCGTTATCCGCTTTAAAATATGGAGGGTGACTCCCATGTACAACTAAAAATTTAAAAAGGCAGAGTCGTGAAAGCAAATCGGAAGTAAACCATTGATACGTAACAGAAATTTTTTCTTTGAGATAGATAGCAAAAGTTCAAAAAACAATTTAAGGAGAAAGGAAATATGCTGACTTCAATGAGGCGGCGTACCTAAAGTCCGAAAGAGAATGTTCGGAAAAGGTACGCCGCCGTTTTTTATGCCTCAAACGAAACGCAAAATTTAAAAACCGTGTCAATCAGCAGATTGACACGGTTTTATTTATACTTTTTCTACGCCGATGGTCATCGTGTGACCGTTGATGTCCCACTCCTTGACATAGCCTGCAGGGGTGGTCACTTTGATACTGTTTGCCAGAATGTCAGTCGCGATACTGCCGCCTTGCTCATTTACCAGAGCGCACAACTGCTCATCACCTTGCATGGTAACGCAGATATGGTCGGTTACATTAAAGCCGGCTTCTTTACGCATCGTTTGAATTTTGGAAACCAGTTCTCTGAGGTTGCCCTCGTTGACAAGTGCTTCGGTCAGCACGGTATCCAGTGCCACCGTCACACCGTGGTCGGACAGTGAGTAAAATCCATCACGGGGTGCCGCTTCTATCAGCAAGTCTTCCTCTACCAGACTGATTTGCTCGCCCTCCAAGGTAAACTCAAGTTTGCCTACTGCATCCAGTTGCTTTTTGGCAGCGTTGCCGTCCAGTCCGGGAAGCAGGGCGCGAATCGCACCAATGAGTGCAGGATACTTACCTTTCAGGGTTTTGAAGTTGGGTTTCAGGGAGTAACTCATAAAACCGTCCATCTGGTCGGTGAACACCACTTCTTTGACGTTGAGTTCATCTTTGATGATTTCAACATATTCCTCGGTGAGCGTCGCGTTTGTCTGCACAAACATCTGTGCCAGCGGTTGACGGTTTTTGCGAGCGGAAGCGTTACGGACGGCACGGCCCAAAACAACAATGTCCAGCACCTGCTCCATAGAGTCTTCCAATGTTTTGTCAATCCACTCCAACTTCGCTTCGGGGAAATCGCACAGATGAATACTCAGCGGTGCATTTTCATCAACCGAGCGCACCAAATTCTGATAAATATTCTCCGCCATAAAGGGAATCATCGGGGCGGCAACCTTTGCGGTGGTAACCAGTGCAGTATAGAGGGTCATATAAGCGTTAATCTTATCCTGCTTCATACCCTCGCCCCAATATCTCTCACGACCGCGACGGACATACCAGTTGCTCATTTCGTCCACGAATTGTTGCAACGCTTTGCAAGCCTCGGGGATACGATAATTTGCAAGGTTATCATCCACTGCACCGATGGTGGAGTGAAGTCGGGATAACAGCCATTTGTCCATAATGGTCAGACTGCTATAATCCAGTTCATACTTTGTCGGGTCGAATTTATCAATATTGGCGTACAGCACATAGAACGCATAGGTGTTCCACAATGTGTTCATAAACTTGCGCTGACCCTCGACAACCGCTTTGCCGTGGAACCGGTTGGGCAGCCAAGGAGCAGAGTTGGTGTAGAAATACCAGCGGATTGCATCTGCACCATAGGTTTGCAATGCTTCCATCGGGTCAACGGCGTTGCCCTTGGACTTGGACATCTTCTGACCGTTTTCGTGCTGCACATGTCCTAAAACAATAACATTTTTAAAGGGTGCTTTATCGAAAATCAAGGTCGAGATGGCAAGCAAAGAGTAAAACCATCCGCGTGTCTGGTCAACTGCCTCGGAAATAAAGTCTGCCGGGAACTGCGCTTCAAAGAGTTCTTTATTTTCAAAGGGATAGTGATGTTGGGCAAAGGGCATAGCACCACTGTCAAACCAACAGTCGATAACCTCGGGAACGCGATGCATTTCTCCACCGCAAACCGAGCACTTGATGGTAACTGCATCCACAAAAGGACGATGCAGTTCAATGTCCTCGGGGCAATTATCACTCATTTCTTTGAGTTCTGCAATAGAGCCAATCGAATGCATATGACCGCACTCACAGGTCCAGATATTCAGGGGTGTACCCCAATAACGATTGCGGCTGATGCCCCAATCCTGTACATTCTGCAACCAGTCACCAAATCTGCCTTTGCCGATGCTTTCGGGAATCCAGTTAATTGTATTGTTGTTTTTAATCAGATTGTCGCGCACGGCGGTCATCTTGATAAACCAGGATTCTCTTGCATAGTAAATCAAGGGAGTGTCACATCTCCAACAATGCGGATAATCGTGCTCAAATTTGGGTGCGGCAAACAAAAGACCTGCTTTTTCAAGGTCAGTGAGCACCAAAATGTCAGCATCTTTGACAAAAGTGCCGGCATAAGGAGTTTCCTTGGTCATTTCACCCTTGCCGTCAACAAACTGCACAAACGGCAAATCATAGTTTTTGCCGATACGGTTATCGTCTTCACCAAAGGCGGGGGCGATATGAACGATACCGGTACCGTCAGTCATCGTAACATAACTGTCACAGGTGATAAAGTGCGCCTTTTTCTTTTGCTTTTCGCAAACGGGTTTAACAAAATCAAACAACGGCTCATATTCTCTGTGCTCGAGTGTGGCACCTGCAAAAGAGTCCAGCACCTCGTAGTTGTTCTCACCCAGCACTTTGTCCAAAAGTGCCTGCGCCATATAATAAATTTTGTCTTCACTTTTTACTTTGACATAGGTGTCCTCGGGGTTGACACACAGGGCAACATTAGAGGGCAAAGTCCAAGGCGTTGTGGTCCAGGCGAGGAAATAAGCGTCCTCCCCTACCACCTTAAAGCGAACAATCGCGGAACGCTCTTTGACACTCTTATAGCCTTGCGCCACTTCGTGAGAGGACAAGGGAGTACCGCAACGGGGGCAATAGGGAACAATTTTAAAGCCTTTATACAGCAGACCTTTATCATAAATCGTTTTCAGCGCCCACCACTCTGATTCGATAAAATCGTTATGATAGGTAACATACGGATTGTCCATATCCGCCCAGAAACCGACTTTATAGGAAAAGTCCTCCCACATCCCTTTATACTTCCATACGCTTTCTTTACAAAAACCGATAAAGGGCTCCAGGCCGTACTGCTCGATTTGCTCTTTGCCGTCCAGTCCCAGCATCTTTTCGACTTCCAGTTCAACAGGAAGTCCGTGGGTATCCCAACCTGCTTTACGGGGTACCATACAACCCTTCATGGTGCGGTAACGGGGAATCATATCCTTGATAACACGGGTCAGCACGTGACCAATGTGCGGTTTACCGTTGGCTGTGGGCGGACCGTCATAAAACACATACGGTTCCCCTTTGGCGCGCGAATCGATACTTTTCTCAAAGATTTCATTATCTTTCCAGAACTGCTCGATTTTGCCTTCTTCTTCCACAAAATTTACATTGGGGGAAATTTCCTTATACATCTATTTCTCCTCCTTACAAAATAAAAGCCCGTCCATAACAGGACGAGCAAAACCACCTATTACATACTAAGCATATGTTTCCTTGGTAACGGTAGGATACCGAAAGAACTTACTTTTCTTTCAGTTCTTTGGCTCGAAAGGGATATTCGCCATCAAACGACTCACATCGGGCTTCCACCATCCCCGACTCGCTCAGGTTATTCGTTCCTTTTGCTTTTGTTTGAGAGTTACTGTCTTTGTCAACGCCTGTACACCTTATTATATCATAACTTTTCAAAATTGCAAGTCCCAATATCAAAGGCGCAGGCAAAAGCCTGCGCCTTTCATTTTTTACTGTGCTGAAAAGGAAAGTTCCGTACTTGCCACTTGGACACCTGTATCTGAAACAAGAATAGCAGAAACAATCATACCGTCGGTATTGCCGGCTCTTTTCAGAGTGGCAGAAAACGCTTTTCCGTAATCATCAATGGGCTTTCCTTTGTGCTCACCATAGCTTTGGATTACTTCTTTAACAAAACTATCAATATACACGAAGTCCTGCACCGCGGCATATGTTTCACCGTTCCAGGAAACGCGCACGATGAATTTTACGGCACTGTTGTTTGCGCCGGTTGCAAGTGCGGTATTCGCATTGGTTTCAAATTTTGGTGAAAACATATATTGTTCAGCACCGACATATTTCAGGCGCATATCCACCGTCGTAAACATATAACATCCGTTTTGGGCATCATACACCGGCAAGTTGCCTTCGTTGTTGCTGTCCAGCGCAACGGAGTCTTTGTCCACAACCAGTCTGCCTCTGTTTTGTGCGTCACTGTCAAAAATCACAGAACTCTTAAATCCAACTACATAATCCGTTGTCAATGAAAAACCGTTCAAGTCCAACTTGAGATTGGGATTTACGCGAACATAATCTTCGGTAACATTTTCAATCAGTTTGATAATATCACCGGATTCTGCGGCATCAAGGGCATCCTTAATGGTGGCATATTTTTGGTCACCGATTTGTGCC
>JAZRAZ010000042.1:0-4687 GCA_045634825.1 Eubacteriales bacterium
GACATATCCAGTCCCAAAAACGTGGTATTCAGCGGTGCTTTCTCTCCCAAATGAGAAAGAATTTGCGATTCGTAACGGTTAAAGTTCTCGGCGGTGATTTGCAGTTTGCCCATATTGTCCAGCATCGTAACCCCGTCTTTAACAACCACACCGATTTTAGCGGTAGCAGTTTCCCAAATTTCTGTTAAAGACCAGCCTGCCATAAAGGTCAGCGGTCTGCGGATAACGGTGTACATCATAAACAACAGTGGCATCTGCAACAGCATCGGCAGACAGGAACTCATCGGGTTATATCCCTCTCTCTGATAGAGTTTTTGCAGTTCCTCACTGTAGCGCTGACGGTTGGAGCCGTATTTTTTCATCAGTTCGTCCTGATAGGGTCTGAGTCTTACCATTGCCAGTGAACTTTTGTGTTGTTTATAGGAAATAGGAAACAACACGATTTTCAGCAACACGGTAAAGAGCAAAATGGACAAACCGTAATTTTCGACCAGATTATAAATCCAGCCCATTGGTGTACCGATAATGGTACAAAGTGTATTCCACATAATGCTTCTCCTTTTTATTTATTCTTTTTCTCCGGCACATAATCTATCCCGCCCTTTGACCAAGGGTTGCAACGAAGCAGCCGCCATACTGCCAATGCGCCCCCGTAGAAAATCCCGTGTCGCAATATTGCGGTGAGGGCATACTCGGAACAGGTCGGATAGTATTTACAATGCGCTCTCGTGTGCGGAGAGATAAAGCGTTGATACAGTTTTATCGGCAACACAAACACTTGCCGCACCCACATCACAAGCCTATTCATTGTTTAAAAACACCTCACGAATCGGTGCCTCCAAATCGGTGCTTTTGACAAAAGCGCATTTGGTTCTTGCCACCACGATAATATCCCGCGGGGGCAAAATATCAGCATTCTTTGCAAAAGCGGCGCGAATGATGCGACGAATTCGGTTACGGGTGGGCGCGTTGCCCTGTTTTTTGGTAACGGTAATGCCAAGACGGGTCTGCTTATTTCTGCCCTTCAGCACATAAATCACCATCGTGGGAAACACATAACATTTTCCCTTACGATAGGCACGACGAAATATATAGTTTTCTTTGATACTTCGAATCATACCGTTACCCCTTAAGGTTCGACTTTTTTAGCCTGTCAAAAGAGAAACTTTTGTAGAAAAAATGAAACAAACCAGGCGAATTTCAAGAGATTTTATATCACTAAATAAAAAAGGTCTCGGGGTGAGACCTTCATTATTTTACTTAGTGAGACAATCTCTTTCTTCCTTTGGCTCTTCTTCTGGCCAAAACTTTTTGTCCGTTGGCAGTCATCATTCTCTTTCTGAAGCCATGGACTTTGCTTCTCTGTCTTTTCTTAGGTTGATAGGTTCTAACCACGATTTGCACCTCCTCATTTTACACCCGACCCTTCCGGTCGGTGCATACTCATAAAGCATAGATTATTATATATTTATTTTAAATGTTTGTCAACTCTTTTTTAAAAAAATCAAGACGCCTTGCGTTGCAAGGCGTCTTTCTGTTTAAAATTTAAAGGATTTTTTGATGTAATCTGCAACTTCGTCGATGGGCAGTCTGACCTGCTCCATACTATCTCTGTCGCGCACGGTGACACAACCGTCTGTTTCACTCTCAAAGTCATACGTTACACAGAAAGGAGTTCCGATTTCATCTTCTCTGCGATAACGCTTGCCGATAGAACCGGTGTCGTCAAAGTCACAGGGGAACTCTGCTGCCAACTTGTCAAACACTTCCCAGGCTTTGTCGCTGAGTTTCTTGGAAAGGGGCAGTACAGCAGCCTTGTAAGGTGCCAATGCAGGATGCAGACGAAGTACCACACGGGTATCGTTTTTCTCGGCATCCACCACTTCCTCGTCATATGCCTCCACCAAAAAGGCAAGCAACACTCTGTCACATCCCAAAGAGGGTTCAATTACATACGGAATATACTTTTCATTTGTAACAGGGTCCAGATATTCCATCTTTTCGCCGGCGTGGGTGCCGTGCTGAGAGAGGTCATAGTCGGTTCTGTCTGCAATTCCCCAAAGTTCACCAAAACCGAAGGGGAACAAAAATTCAATATCGGTCGTTGCCTTGGAATAGAAGGCAAGTTCTTCGGGGTCGTGGTCTCTCAGGCGCAGGCTTTCCTCGCGGATACCCAGTGCTTTGAGCCAATTTTCACAAGTATCTTTCCAATATTTAAACCAATCCAAATCGGTGCCGGGAGCACAGAAAAACTCCAGTTCCATCTGCTCAAATTCACGGGTACGGAAGATAAAGTTGCCGGGCGTGATTTCATTACGGAAACTCTTACCAATCTGACCTACGCCAAAGGGAATCTTTTTGCGCGAGGTTCTTTGGATGTTTTTAAAGTCAACAAAGATACCCTGTGCGGTTTCGGGGCGCAAATAAACCTCATTTTTAGCATCCTCGGTAACACCCTGGAAAGTTTTGAACATCAAGTTAAACTTACGCACTTCGGTAAAGTTGCATTTGCCGCAATCGGGACAAACAATATTGTTATCTTTAATAAAGTTAAAGATTTCCTCGTTGCTCCAACCGTCTGCCACCTGACCGGTTGCATCTTCAATAAGTTTGTCGGCACGGTGACGGGTTTTACATTCTTTACAATCCATCAAAGGATCGGAAAATCCGCCGACGTGACCTGATGCCACCCAAGTTTCAGGATTCATAATGATGGCAGAATCCAGTCCTACATTATATCTGCTCTCGGTCACAAACTTTTGCCACCAAGCTTTTTTAATATTATTTTTGAGTTCTACGCCGAGCGGGCCATAGTCCCAGGAGTTTGCAAGTCCGCCGTAAATCTCACTGCCGGGAAAAACAAAACCTCTTCCCTTACAGAGTGCGACGATTTTTTCCATTGTCTTTTCTGTATTTTTCATCACTTTTCTCCCTTTAATCCAATAATAAAAATATTATAGACATATTTTCAGAACCTGTCAACCGATTTTTCCACCATTTTTTTCTAAATTGTTATTGATTTTACATTATTACTATGTTATTATAATTATGTATTTATATAAATAGATTTATATATAGTGAGAAGTGAAAAAGGAGGATAAAAAATGCAATCTTTTACAGATGTGTGGGACAGAGCGCTGACCATTTTACAACCGCAGGTTTCGTCTGTCAGTTTTGAAAGTTGGATAAAACTGCTCCGTCCCGTAAAAATGGAAAATAATGTTGCTTTCTTTTATGTGAGAACTCTCTTTCAAAAAGGAACAATTCAAAATAATTTTATGTCACTCATTGAACAGGCGCTGTCTGATGCCATCGGTTTTCCGGTACGGGCGGAAATTATTACCGAAAACGATGCACCGCCCCGTATTGTTGAAAAGGCAAAGGAAAATGAACAGCACTTTAACGAAGTTATTTCCAAAAATGAAGAGTATATTTCTGCACCCAGACAAAAGCTCACCTTTGAAAATTTTGTTGTCGGTAACGAAAATAAATTTGCTCACGCCGCTGCCCTGGCAGTTGCCAACAATCCGGGACAAGCATATAATCCTCTCTTTATTTACGGCAGAAGCGGTCTTGGTAAAACGCACCTGATGGTTGCGATTGCCAATGAAATTAAAAAAGACAATGAAAATGCCGTTATTCTTTATATAAAGAGCGAAGAATTTGTAAATGAAATGGTGGAAGCACTGCAACGCGGAAAAATGAAAGAATTTCGTTCAAAATACCGCTATGTAGATGCCTTTTTGGTAGACGATGTGCAGTTTATTGCCGATAAAGAGGCAATTCAAGAGGAATTTTTCCACACCTTTGAAACTTTGCACGAAGCCAAAAAACAAATTGTGCTGACCTCTGACCGTCCGCCCAAAGAAATGCTGACACTGACGGAGCGTTTAAGAACCAGATTTTTAAGCGGTGTAATTGCCGATGTGCAGCCCCCTGAATTTGAAACGCGTTGTGCCATCATTAAAAATAAGGCGGATTCCCTTGGACTTATCCTCTCTCCCGAAATCGTTGAATTTGTTGCGAAAAAGTTACATACCAATGTCAGAGAACTGGAGGGTTGTATCAATAAAATCAAGGCTTACAATGTTCTTTATAATGAACGGCCGACTTTGGAAACGGCACAGCAAGCCATTTCCTCTGTAATTTCGGAAAATGCGCCTTCTGCCATTTCGGTAGAGTTGATTATTGATACGGTAGCAAGATATTTTAATATTACCTCCGATGAAATTTTAGGACCGCGCCGTCAATCCAATATTGCCACCCCCCGTCAAATTGCAATGTATATTGCAAGAGAAATGACTTCTTTGTCTTTGGCGGAAATTGGTGCTTCTTTCGGCGGAAAAGACCATACCACCGTTTTGCACTCTACCAACAAAATCAGCGGTATGTTGCAGTGTGACCCTAAACTTTCTCAAACAGTACATGATTTGATGGAAAATATAAAAAAATCGTTTTAGTTTTCCCCGAACTTGTACACATTAAAATAAAATTTTTCACTTTTTTCCACAAAAAAATTCTTTTTATTTTTTGTTGTGGAAAGAAAGAAAGTTTTAAACGGGATGGTCGGTGTTTCATCCACAGGGAAAAAGACTTGTCCGAAAAGAAACAGAAACACTTTTCCACCTTTTCCCCCCCCCCCTCCAACACCACCACCATAAAAAAAACAATTCTTTCCTTTTTTCGG
>JAZRAZ010000043.1:0-1960 GCA_045634825.1 Eubacteriales bacterium
ACATTTCCTCTGGGGCGATGACACGGATTTTTCCACCTGATTCCATCACCAAAGCACCCTCGCTGATATTATACTGAGAACCGAAGGAGGATGCAAAGGTCGGATTTTGATTGGGGTCAACAAACTCCAGAGAAAAATGCGAACTTTTATTTACGATTCTGCGCAAAACCTCGGCATACTGTGCCGTAAAAGTTGCCTCCTCGGCATACACATAGAATTTAATATCTCGTTCATTTTTATCAATAATCTGCAGTGTCTGGGTGTCCAGCGCATATAATCCATCCCCCGAAATATCCAGTTTCAAGGAATAATTGGTGGTCAGCGTTGTACAGACGATATTTAAAATTAAAATCACTGCCACAAAAGCAATCGTCAGTGCTGTGGAAAGGGAGCCGTATTTGAGTTTACGGCTTTGAAAAACACTTCTTTTAGCCATCAACTCCACCTCCGTTTCTCAATCATACGAACGGTCAGGAAAAGAAACACAACCGCTATACTTACATAATACACAATAGAAGATAACGAAAACAGACCACTGGTAAAATCGGTATATCTTTCATAAATAGAAATAAAACCAATCACTTTGCCCAGAAAAGCACTGTTGATACTACTTGCCAAAGTGTCCATAAAATACAGACTCATTAACACCGTAAAAGAAAGAACTGCCGCGACCACCTGACTTTCAGTGACCGCACTCAAAAAACAGCCGATAGCAACAAATGACATACCCAGGAAGAAAATTCCAATATAGTTACCAATGGTAAGTCCAAAGGCAACATTACCGTAATGTGCCGCAAAAGCGACCGAAACACCTGTCAATGCCAAAGCGATAGTGTATACGCTCAGTGCTGCCAAAAATTTACCCAGTACAATACCGGTTACGCTGACCGGCGAAGTGAGCAGAATTTGGTCGGTTTTACTCTTTTTTTCCTCTGAGAAAAGTCTCATCGTCAGAATCGGTACCAGGAACATATAAACAATGAGGCTTCCGCCGAAAAAGTAAACAATATTGGAGTTACCTGCATCCAGAATGTACATCTTAAAAAACAATGCCATCGCAAACAGGTAGGCACAAATATACACATATCCGATAGGAGAAGTGAAATAGGATTTCATTTCTCTCTTATAAACTGCTGTCACAGTGCCTCACCTCCTTGTGAATCTTCCGTTACAAGTTTGACAAACATATCCTCCAGCGACATATCCATACTTTTCAGCCCAATCATCGCATATTTGCTCTGCGCCAAAGTATGAAACAACGGTTTGCGGATATCCACCACGGGACTTGCTTCCAGCAGAAAATCGTTACTGCCTGCCTCACGGCTTCCTAAACATTCCACTTTCAACACATCGGGAATCGAGAGCAACAGTTTTTTAACCTCTGTCTGCGGTCCTGCAACACGCGCGACGAGTTTGTGGTTGCCTGCCGCCTTGTAGGTCAACTGTTCGGTATTGCCGTCGGCAATAATCTGCCCCTTATTGATAATCAGAATACGGTCACACACCGACTGCACCTCTTGCAAAATATGGGTGGAAAGAATTACTGTATGGTTTTTACCCAATTTTTTAATGAGGTTTCTGATTTCAATAATCTGTCTGGGGTCAAGGCCTACCGTAGGCTCGTCCAGTATCAGTACCTTGGGGTTGCCCATCAACGCTTGCGCCAGACCGACTCTCTGCTTATATCCCTTGGATAGATGTTTTATGGTTCGGTTATACACATCGGTAATCTTAACCAGTTCGCAAATTTCGTTAATATGCGGTCGGCGCGGAAATTTGACACGCTTGATGTCATACACAAAATCAAGATATTCCTTGACCGTCATATCGGTATAAAGCGGAGGTTGCTCAGGTAAAAATCCGATTTGCTGTTTGGCGGCAATCGGGTCTTCCAACACATCGACACCTCCGATTTTTACCACACCGTCGGTTGCGGAAAGATACCCCGTCAGAATATTCA
>JAZRAZ010000044.1:0-10700 GCA_045634825.1 Eubacteriales bacterium
GGCACCAGCCACTATTTTGGTGACGGTTTTGCCAAAGCGTTTGACATTACATATTCTAATAAAGAAAACAAACTGGTGCACCCCTTCCAGACTTCCTGGGGTGTGACCACTCGTTTAATCGGTGCCATCATTATGACCCACGGAGATGACAGTGGTTTGGTTCTGCCCCCCAAGGTAGCACCCATTCAGGTCATCATCGTACCCATCGCACAGCATAAGGCCGGCGTTTTGGAAAAAGCCGCCCGGCTCAAAGAAAAACTTTCCGCTTTTTGCCGCGTGAAAGTTGATGATTCGGACAATTCGCCCGGTTGGAAATTTGCCGAATACGAAATGAAAGGCGTGCCGCTTCGTCTGGAAATCGGTCCCAGAGATATTGAGAACAATCAGTGTGTGCTGGTCACCCGTTCCACCGGTGAAAAGAGTGTCGTTTCGCTGGACGATTTGGAAACAGAAATTCCCGCCAAGTTGCAACAGGTGCATAGTGACCTTTACAATCGTGCTCTTGAAAACCGCAAAAAGAAAACCTACGATTGCACCTCGATTCAGCAGATTATCGACGAGATTGCAAACAAAGGTGACGGTTTTGTCCGTGCCATGTGGTGCGGCGACGAAGCATGCGAGGACAAGGTTAAGGAACTCTCCGGTGTCGGCAGTCGCTGTATCCCCTTTGAGCAAGAAACCATTTCAGACACTTGTGTTTGTTGCGGCAAACCCGCCAAAACCATGGTCTGCTGGGGCAAGGCATACTAAACAAATATAAAAGAGTGTGCAGAAATTTCTGCACACCCTAAGTAAAAACTGTAATTATGTTAAGAGGTTTTAGTTATGTCTAAATCTAAAAAAATCACAATAATCATTATTTCTGTTTTTGTCGGAATACTTTTATTGGCATATATATCTCTTTGTTTAGTTTCCGCCAAACCGGGTATGAACGGACTCACCGTTACAAACGGTATGTTCAGATTATTGACTTCCGGCAAAGATTATATTAAAGTCGGTGAAGACTGTTATCTTTACCATGCTGAAACGCTTGGAAAAATTATTGAGAATGAATACGAAGGATATACTTATATTGATGATTATATAAAAATGTATCAAGCGGAAAACCAAGAAATTCCCGATTTGGAAGAATTTTATAGTGGCTACCATAATGAATCTGAACTTTTAAAAGTTTCTCTGGTCATAAAAGACGGAAAGAAGTTAAAAGGGCATGGTGTTCAAGTATGGCAACCGCTGACGGATACCTATTCCGTATATTATGCCCCGTATGAAGAATAAATTATACCCTAAATGAGAAGGTGTGATGTCCATTAAGGACATCACACCTTTATTGTTTTTGTTTTTTAAAATACAGATAACACAGATAGGACAGTGAACCGATGGCGGTGCCCAATGTGTTGGCAATCAAGTCGTCAATTTCACAGCGACCCAAATGATACAGATACTGCAAAATTTCAACGCCCACCGAAAGAGTTGCCGCAACCCCCAGCGTTATCAGCAGTTTGCGCTTAAAAGAGTCTTGTCGCAACACATACGGCAGACTCAGCCCCAGCGGCACAAACAACAGTCCGTTCATAAAGAAAGAACGGTAGTATTCCACTTGATTTTGTGCCAAAACAAAGGTGTAAAACGGACGAAGTTCAACAAAATGAACATTTCCCTCCCGCCCAAACAATGTCATATAAAATACCAGCAAAACCGAAAGCACAAAGGCTATCCTACTGCACAGTTTTTTTGCCTTGTCAAATTTCACACAAAAAAATGTCCAGCCGACCAGCATCAGAACGCCGAAAATCGTTAAATTCCAAAGCGGTTGTACATACACAAAATGAAGCATATCAATATTCCTTTAGAATCATTTTATAAGAAAACCACCGTGATTTCTCACGCTGACCTGATAGCAACTCCCCTTGCCGAACAGTTGCTCCATCGTTTGAATGTAGTTGTCTGCCTGTGCCAAAGGAACAAATGCCTGAATGGTGCCGCCGAAGCCGCCGCCGTGCACGCGCCACGCACCGCCCACATCTTTCAGAAGTTGCTCACTGATGCAAAGCGCCAGTGACAATGCCTGTGCACGCGGAGAGGAGGCAGAATAAATATTCTGCAAATACATATAAGAAGAACGACCCGAAGCAATAATCACTTCTTTAAAGGCTTCAAAGTCCCCTGCTTGCAACGCTTCTGCCGCCGCATCCACGCGCCCATTTTCCTCAAAAAAGTGCATCGCGCGCATCATCGGCACATCGCCCACAGCACTTCTCACTCCGTCGATATCTGCCCAAAAGTCAGCCTCTTTTACCTGGCGTAAATTCTCTTTGCCGAAATAGTGGCTGACCGCCGCCATATCCTCTCGGATGGCGGCATAATCTGCCGTTGCATCCGCGTGGTCGGCGTGGCAATCGGTAATCACCAAGCGATAGCCTGTTGCGGCAAAATCAAAGGGAATGGGAGTCACCACAGGGTGCTTTTCATCAGCAAAATCAATCTCTACAAAACCGCCTACCGAGCAAGCCATCTGGTCCATCAGCCCCGAGGGTTTGCCGAAATAAACATTCTCGGCATATTGGCTCAGTTGCGCCGCGCGCACCGCCGACAATTTGCCATCGTTATATAGATATGAAAGAATGGTTGCAATCAGAATTTCAAAAGCTGCCGACGAACTCATTCCCGAGCCTTTGAGCACATCACTGACCTCGTACACCGAAAAACCGCCGATGGCAAAACCATCGTTTTTCATTCCGGCCGCAACGCCTTTGATAATGGCACCGCTGGTGCCGTAGGCCGCCTTGTCAACCCCCAAATCAGTAAGGTCAACCTCAATGGTCGCAAAGCCGTCAGAGGCAATAACTACCTTGTTGTCCTGCCGTTTGCTGACCGCCGCCGCAATATCCAAATCAATCGCAGCAGCAAGGACTTTGCCCATATTGTGATCAGTATGATTTCCGCAAATTTCACTTCTGCCGGGCGCGCTGAAAAAGTGCTCAGGCATCGCACCAAATTCCTTTTCAAATGCCGCCGCCACATCGGCAAAACGAGCACACTGACGGGGCAGTTTATCCTCGGAATAAATTTTTGAAAGCCTTTGTTGCATAACCGTCCTCCTAAATTTTTGTATCAAATAAATTATATAATTTATTGCTGGTAAAAGCAAGGATTTTCTTTACATAAATTCCACAATGGCGTTGTTAATTTTTTGACCTATGTATTTGAACCCTTACATAAGTTTGAAAAAATTAAAAAATTTTCTTTACTTTTGTGTTTTGTCGTGGTATACTATATTGGCACTAAACTGCATATTGGGATATAGCCAAGTTGGTAAGGCAACGGATTCTGACTCCGTGATTCCGAAGGTTCGAGTCCTTCTATCCCAACCAAAAATCCTCATTCGCAAGAATGAGGATTTTACTTTTTATCTTTCTGCTCACAATTCACGGCAAGTCATTCAATTAACTAAAACTTGACACTTGCATATAATAATGATACAATAATAAACTGACAAAATATTTATATAATTATATATATTATACGGAGGTTCGACATGAACGCACAGGAAATTATTCAGTTTATTGCAAACGCTGAGAAAAAGACGCCCGTTAAACTTTATATCAAAACTTCAAAAGACATTGACTTTGGAAATGCCAAGGTTTTTGGGTGTAATGATAAAATCGTTTTTGGCGATTGGAAGGAACTTTCTTCCATTCTCGAGCAAAACCGTGATGCCATTGTTGACATCGTGATTGAAAATGATTGCCGCAACAGTGCGGTGCCGATGCTGGATAAGAAAAACATCAATGCGCGCATCGAACCCGGCGCCATCATTCGCGACCAAGTGGAGATTGGCGACAATGCGGTCATTATGATGGGTGCCATCATCAATATTGGCGCTGTTATCGGAGAGGGCACGATGATTGATATGGGGGCAACCCTCGGCGGCAGAGCCATCGTCGGCAATCATTGTCACGTCGGTGCAGGTGCCGTTATCGCAGGCGTTATCGAGCCTGCCAGTGCCACCCCCGTTATCATTGAAGACGATGTACTCATCGGCGCCAATGCTGTTATTATTGAAGGATGCCGTGTCGGCAAAGGAGCGGTGGTTGCCGCAGGTGCCATTGTCACACAGGATGTTCCGGCAAATGCCGTGGTAGCAGGTTGCCCTGCCAAAGTCATCAAAATGAAAGACGAAAAGACCTCTATGAAAACCGCGCTGGAAGCAGACCTGCGTAAACTGTAAAAAGATAGGAAATTGCTATGAAAACATTACCATTTACTTTAAATGACGCGAAGAAGTGGACAAAGGATATCCCCACTCCTTTCTATATCTATGACGAACAGGGTATCACCAAGTGTGTTGATGACCTCAATGCCGCATTTTCTTGGAACAAGGGATTTAAGGAATACTTTGCTGTCAAGGCACTGCCCAACCCCTCCATCATTCGATTGCTGAAATCTTTGGGTTGCGGCACCGACTGTGCCTCGGTCACCGAAGTACTGCTGGCGCAAAAAAGCGGCATCAGCGGACAGGACATTATGTTCAGTTCCAACGAAACCAGCCGTGCCGAGTACCGCGCCGCGCTGGATGCAGGTGCGATTATCAATTTAGATGATGTAACCCATATCGAATTTTTAGAGGAAATGGGTCCCCTGCCCGATACCTTCTGCTGCCGCTACAATCCCGGTAAATTCAATATCACCAACGATATTATGGGTCATCTCTACGACTCCAAGTTCGGTATGACACTGGAGCAACTCAAAGAAGCCTTTGCCAAACTCAAGGCAAAGGGCGTAAAACACTTTGGGATTCATTCTATGATTGCCTCTTGTTCACTGGACGAAGAATATTATCCCCGACTGGCTGAGGAGTTATTCCGTCTGGCACTGGAAATCAGAGAGGAACTGGGCATTTCGGTAGAATTTATCGACCTGTCGGGCGGTATCGGTATTCCCTATCTGCCCAATGAGCGCGCGGTGGATATTTTTGCCATCGGCGAAGGCGTGAGAAAAGTATATGAAAAAATGATTGCTCCTTCCGGTATGGAAATCAAACTCTTTACCGAAATGGGTCGCTATATCACCGGTCCTTACGGTTATCTGGTCACCACCGCCATTCACTATAAGCATATTTATAAAGAGTATATCGGTGTCGATGCCTCCTGCTGTGATTTGATGCGCCCTGCAATGTACGGCGCATATCATCATCTGACGGTGCTGGGTAAAGAGAACGAGCCCTATGTGGGCAAGTTTGATGTGGTCGGTTCTCTTTGCGAGAATAATGACAAGTTTGCCATCGACCGTCCCCTGCCCAAAGTAGAACTGGGGGATATTCTGGTACTGCACGATGCAGGTGCCCACGGTCACGCGATGGGTTATAACTACAACGGCAAACTCCGTTGTGCAGAACTGATGATGCACGAAGATAAATCAGTTACGATGATTCGCCGTGCCGAAAGCATTGAAGACTATTTTGCAACGCTGGATATTGACGAAGCGTTTTCCGGTAAATAACCATGAAAGAACGCTTAAATCCTGCCGTGTTTTCTCTGCGCCGTTCCACCATCCGTGAGTTTTCCGCTCTGGCGGCGGCAAAAGAGGGGTGCATACGGCTGACCCTCGGGGAACCCGAATTTGATACTCCCGCCCCCGTCGGCACCGCTTTAATCGAAGCACTGGACCATAAAGAAACCCACTATATTGCCAATAACGGCACCCTTGCTCTGCGTGAGCGGATTGCCCGCTTTGAACGCGAGCAAAACGGACTGGATGTGACGGCGGAGGAAATCATCGTCACCGCCGGTGCCACCGAGGCACTGATGGTTGCGCTGATGGGTGTGCTTGAAAAAGGGGACGAAGTCATCATCCCCACCCCCCCTTTTGTTCTGTACGAACAACTGGTACTGCTCTGCGGCGGCACCCCCGTTTCATTGGATACATCGAAAGACAACTTTCAGATTCGTAACCTCGGCAAAGCGGTCACTTCCCGCACCAAAGCCATTATCTTAAATACCCCCAACAATCCTACGGGCACCGTACTTGACAAGCAAAGTCTTGATGAAGTTTATAACACTGTCAAAGGAGAGGGCATTTTTGTACTGTGTGACGATGTGTATCGTCAACTGATTTACACAGAGGACTATCACTCCTTTACGGAATTTAAGGACCTCAAAGAACAAATCATTCTCATTCAGAGTTTTTCAAAACCCTATGCGATGACAGGGTGGAGAATGGGCTACCTGATTGCCCATCCCGATATTAAAGAACGCTTGGAACTGATTCACCAGTTCAGCGTTGTTTCCACCCCCTCGCTCTTTCAGCGCGCCGCGATTGCCGCGCTGGACTGCGACACCGGGGACTTCCGCGAAACTTACAGAAAAAGACGCGACTATGCTGCCCATCGTCTTAAAGAGATGGGACTTTCTGTCACCATCCCGCAGGGCGCCTTTTATGTATTTCCCTCTATCGAGAAATACGGTATCCCCTCGGGCGAGTTTTGCAAACGGCTCATTCATGAAGCAGGTGTTGCCCTGACCCCCGGCTTTTGCTTTGGGGCAGAAGGCTATGTGCGCCTGTCCTACTGTTGTAGTGACAAAGACCTTACCGAAGGACTCAATCGCCTGCAAGCATTTTTACAAAAATTATAATTTTCAGGAAAGGAGACCCCGCTATGCTACAACTGAATACGTGGTATGAAAGTCTCCACCGTTTTCCCGAGTGCAGTCGAAAGGAATATAAGACTGCC
The DNA here is from genome assembly GCA_045634825.1 of Eubacteriales bacterium. Lineage (GTDB taxonomy): Bacteria > Bacillota > Clostridia > Oscillospirales > QAKW01 > Firm-08. The sequence goes on from JAZRAZ010000044.1 coordinate 6,734, forward strand.
GAAAAACTTTCCGCTTGGCTTACAGAAATGGGGCTTACGGTACACCGCATCGGTCAAACTGCCGTTGTCGGCGAACTGGTTGGCGGCAAGGAGGGTAAAACCGTGGCACTGCGCGCGGATATGGACGCTTTGCCCATCACCGAGCAGACGGGACTCCCCTATGCCTCTGAAAATGACGGCGTGATGCACGCCTGCGGGCACGACTTTCATATGACCGCCGTTTTAGGTGCCGCCAAAATATTAAAAGACAAACAGGATAAACTCTCCGGCAGAGTTCTGTTTGTATTCCAACCCGATGAGGAGGGGGACGGCTATGCCCACATCCTTTCCGCCCATCCCCTTATGAAAGATGTTTCTTTGGTACTGGGCGCCCATGTGGACCCCACTCTGCCAAAAGGCTCATTCGGTTTTAAAAGCGGTGCGTTTTATGCCACCGCCACCAAATTTGATATTACTTTCATCGGCAAAAGCGCCCACGGCGCCTGTCCCCAAGATGCCATTGATGCACTTGCTGCCGCCGCTGAAACGGTGCCCAAATTGCTGGCACTGCGTAGGTCTGGTGAAAACCCTGCCGTCATTTCGGTGGGCACCTTTGAGGGTGGCACAGCGCGCAACATCATCGCAGAAACTGCCACAATCACAGGCATTTTGCGATGTATGGATACGACAGTAAGAGATGATATCCACCAAAAAATCAAAGAAATACTAAACGAAACGGAACTAAGTTACGAAGTAAAGACCAAACTTGATTTTGCTTACGGTTATATCGGGATACAAAATCCCGTTTCCACCACCCTCTTTTGCAAGGAGCGCGCAAAGGCACTCTACGGAAAAGAGCGCACCATAGAAATAAATGCACCGCTGATGACCACCGAGGATTTCGGTGAATATCTCAAAGAAAGAGACGGTTGCTTTTACCATATCGGTGTGGGTGGCAAGGAAGGACTGCATTCTGCCGCCTTTGCCCCCGACCCAGCCCTGCTAAACGATGCAGCGGCACTACATGCACAAATCATCACAGATTATCTGAAACAGGAGTAGATATTATGAGCACAAGAGTTGTTAAATTCGGCGGTTCTTCCCTTGCCAATGCCGAGCAGATTAAAAAGGCGGTTAACATTGTCAATGCCAAAAACAGCCGCCGCTATGTCGTTGTATCGGCACCCGGCAAGGTACACAGTGAAGACACAAAGATTACCGACCTTTTATACAGAAGTTATGCCAGAGCCACCACTCACGGTGATGCCGAAAGTGTTTTGGCGCTTATTGAACAACGATTTACCGAAATTATTAAAGAACTTGAAATTGACCTTGATTTGTCAGAGGATTTCCGCATTTTAAGAGAACATCTGGCAGGCAATCCCTCAGAGGACTTTGTAGCCAGTCGCGGTGAATACCTCAATGCCAAAGTCGTAGCGGCATATCTTGATTGTCCGATGCTGGATGCGGCAGAGTATATCTGTTTTGATGAAAACGGCAAGTATGACCAGGATGCCACCGAAGCCAAACTGATTCCTGCCCTCAAAGCCAACAAACGCGCGGTTCTCCCCGGCTTTTACGGTGCGATGCCCGACGGGGCGGTGCACACCTTCTCCCGTGGCGGCAGTGATATTACCGGTGCCATCGTTGCCAAAGCGGCAGGTGCCAAGGTATATGAAAACTGGACCGATGTATCGGGTATGTTGGTTGCAGACCCGCGCATCGTTGAAAACCCCAAACCCATTCAGACCATCACCTATCGCGAACTGCGCGAACTTTCCTATATGGGTGCTGCGGTGTTGCACGAGGATGCGGTATTCCCCGTCCGTCAGGCAGGTATCCCCATTAACATTCGCAATACCAATCTCCCCGAGGATGAGGGCACAATGATTGTCCACCACCTGCCTGAAGGCTTTAAGCCCCGCATTATTACGGGTATTGCTGGCAACCATCAATTCTCAGTTGTCCGTATTGAAAAAGCGATGATGAATAACGAGGTCGGCTTTGGTGCTAAAGTGCTGAATATTTTTGCCGAGTTCGGTTTGTCTTTTGAACATATGCCCTCGGGCATTGATACCCTCAGCGTTGTCGTTGCCACCGAAAAGTTGCAACCCGTCAAAGCGCAACTGATGAAACGGATTCAAGAGGAAACCAACCCCGATTTGATTTACGCCGAGGACGAAATGGCGATTATCGCCGTCGTTGGTTACGGTATGGTTGCCACCAAAGGTACCGCGGCAAGAGTACTGTCCGCCGTTTCCAAGGCAGACATCAATATCCGTATGATTGACCAGGGCTCCGGAGAACTCAACATCATCATCGGCGTTCACGAAAAAGACTATGTGAAAGCCATCAACTCCCTGTATAAAGAATTTGAAGCAGAATTATAATATAAATAAGGAGGAATTACGATGAAAAACAAAAAATTATGGATTACACTGGGCGCCATCGCATTGGTGGTAATTCTCCTCATTTCCACCTTTGTCGGCAAATACAATTCTTTGGTGGATCTGGACACACAGGTGGAGCAAAAAGCCGCTGTGATTGAAACACAACTCCAGCGCCGTGCTGACCTGATTCCCAACTTCGTAGCCACCGTCAAGGGCTACGCCGTGCACGAGGAAGAAACCTATTTGGCAGTCACCCAGGCAAGAAACACGCTCCAGCAAGCAGACTCTGTCGGCGAGCAAGCCGCGGCAGGTGCGGCGTTGGACAGCGCGATTGACATTTGGGTCAATGCCGTTACCGAAAATTATCCCGAACTCAAAGCCAATCAGAACTTTATTGCACTGCAAGACGAACTCGCCGGCACCGAAAACCGTATTGCCACCGCCCGTAATGACTACAATGAGGTGGTCGGCACCTTTAATGCCACCATTCGCAAATTTCCTACCAATATCACCGCCGCCCTGTTTGGCTTTGAAAAAGCCGAGTTTTTTGAAGCGGCCCCAGGTAGTGAAAACGCCCCGACCGTAGATTTTAGTGCCCAGTAATGAAACGACTGGCAACACTTCTTATTTGTTTATGGTGCGCCGTTTTACCCGTCAGCGCGCTGGACATTCCCGCGCCTACCCGAAACTTTTTTGTAAATGACTATGCCGATGTCATTTCACCCCCTGACCGAAACACCCTGCAACAACGCGCCGAAAATCTGTATCACGCGTGCGATGCGCAGGTGGTCGTGGTCACGCTGGAGAGTTTAGAGGGAGAGGCAATCTCGGATGTTTCGTTGCGACTGGCGCGCCAGTGGGAGATTGGCGACAAGGATAAAGATAATGGTATTCTCCTTATCTTTTCCGAAAGTGAGCCAAGGGTGCGCATCGAAGTGGGAAGCGGACTGGAGGGTGCCCTGCCGGACAGTAAGGTCGGCAGACTGCTGGACACCTATATGCTTCCTGCCTACCCCGATTATTCCGCAGGACTGGTCGCGACCCAAAGCGCCATCATAAACGAGATATACATTGAATACGGCATCTCGCCCGATGGGGACTACACCCCCATCGACGACTATGACGATAACCAAGATGAAGGCGGTCTGTTTTCAAGACTTTTCAAAATCGCAGGCGCCATCTTTTTGATTTACTTGTTTATCAGTCATCCACGGCTACTGCTATATCTACTCTACTTCGGCGGCGGTCGAGGCGGCAGAGGCGGTCGAGGCGGCGGAGGATTTTCCGGCGGAGGCGGCGGTTTCTCCGGCGGCGGCGCCGACCGATAAAACTACCCATAAATACAAAAAGTGAGCAGAAAATTTTCTGCTCACTTTTTTATTGCAACCTCACAGACGATTTAATTCAAAACACATCGTCTGCTTTCAAGTTCCAAAAGTTGTTCTTTACCAAGGGTCCCACAGGGCAGGATTTCACCGCGCAGCAGCGCGTGACTTAAAGGAATTTCGATATGGGAGTGGATGAATCGTGAAAGGGGTCGGGCACCGTAGCGCGCCGTGTCCCCTGCAGATGCCACCCAATCACAAACCGAAGCATCA
>JAZRAZ010000045.1:0-3641 GCA_045634825.1 Eubacteriales bacterium
CGCTAAAGGCGGAATTGTAGTGCCGATTCAAAACGAACTGGGTATACCGGTTAAATTGGTTGGTGTTGGTGAGGGTGTAGATGACTTACAACCATTTAATGCAGCGGATTTTGTAAAAGAATTATTTTGAGGTAAGAAAATGAGAATAGATAATCGCGCAAACGACGAACTCAGACAACTGAATATTCAAAAAGATTTCACAAAGTATGCAGAGGGTAGTGTTTTGTTTTGCGCTGGAAATACCTGGGTTTTATGTAATGCCAGTGTAGAGGAACGAGTACCGCCGTTTTTGGTCGGCACCGGAAAGGGCTGGGTAACGGCTGAATACAATATGTTACCACGTGCTACTGCAACCCGTAATCAAAGAGATATTTCTAAATTAAAACTCAATGGCAGAAGCGCAGAAATACAGAGATTGATAGGCCGAGCATTACGCGGTGCTGTTAATTTGCAAGCGCTTGGGGAGCGAACCATTACGATTGATTGCGATGTTCTGCAGGCAGATGGCGGTACCAGAACGGCATCTATCAGCGGTGGCTTTATAGCATTAAAAATTGCAATAAATAAATTGCTGAAAGACGGATTGATTGAACACGACCCGATTACGCATGCTGTGGCAGCCATCAGCGTTGGCATTGTTGAAAATGAACCGATGCTTGATCTTTGTTATGTAGAAGACAGTAGTGCCATGGCAGATGTGAATGTTATTATGACAGATGCGGGAGCATATGTCGAAATTCAAGGCACCGGCGAGGGCAGAGATTTTAGCCATGAGGAACTTAATAAACTACTTGAACTTGCCGAAAAAGGTTGTAAAGAAATATTTGCAAAACAAAAATTTGTTTTGGAGGAAGCGCGTGAATAAAACGTTTGTGTTAGCATCTAACAATTTGCATAAACTTAGGGAATTTCAGGAGATTTTTTCAACACTTGGACTTAATGTAATATCTTTGGCACAGGCCGGCATAGACATAGACCCCGAGGAAAACGGGACTACTTTTGCTGAAAATGCGCTGATTAAAGCGCGAGCCGTGTATGAGGTATGCAAGATGCCCACGGTGTCTGATGACAGTGGTTTGTGCGTAGATGCTTTGGATGGACAACCCGGTGTTTACAGTGCCAGATATGGCAATCAACCGGATGACGCCTCCAGAAGAAAATATCTGATGAATAAAATGAGTGGCATAACGGGTAAAAAGCGCTCAGCACATTTTACAAGCGCCATTGCTTGTGTTTTGGATGCCGATACAGAGTTTACGGTAGAAGGATACTGCCACGGACTTTTGGCAGAACAAGAGGCAGGCGACGGTGGATTTGGATATGATTGTATGTTTTGCCCTGCAGAATTTGATGGAAAAACATTTTCTGAGATTACTGCCGATGAAAAGAACCAAATCAGTCATCGGGGCAGGGCACTGAAAAAATTTGCGGAAAAAATTAAGGAAATTCAGGGAGATATATCTAAATGATTACCAGTAAACAACGAGCACATTTGCGTTCAATTGCTTCAACCGAGGATACTATATTTCAACTTGGAAAAGAAGGTATAAGCGACAATTTTATCAAACAGTTGGATTTGGCTTTGGAAAAGCGTGAAATTATTAAATTCAAAGTATTGGACACTGCTCTTTTGGATATAAGGGAAACTGCAGAATTTTTAGCGCAAAAGACGCGCAGTAATCTTGTGCAAGTGATTGGCAAGAAAATTGTTCTTTATCGTCCCGCCTCAAAGCCCGAAAGCAGAAAAATTGTGTTACCGAGGTAAATATGAAAAAACTGTTGTTGTATGGGGGTACTTTTGATCCGCCGCACTCTGGACATTTGCACTTGCTGAAGCAAACAGTAAGGCAAATGACTTTTGATAAAATTATAATAATGCCGACGGCGATGCCTCCACATAAACAAGCAGCGCATTTTTTGAGTGATGAGATTCGTTTGAAGGCAGTTAAGACACTGTTTTTGTCTATAAAAAATGTTACAGTAAGTGATTTTGAAATTTCAAAAGGCGGTAAAAGTTATAGTATTGAAACCATTGAATATTTAACTACGCAGTATCCGGATTATGAGTTATTTTTTTTGATGGGGTCTGATATGTTTTTAGGACTGGAGAGTTGGTACCGCTTTGAAGAAATACTGAATAAATGTAAGATTTTGACAGCGCCCAGAAGTTATGAAGACATTGCATTATTAAACCCGATGGCTCAAAAACTGATGACACAGTATGGTGCTCATTGTACAGTGCTTCGTATGCCGATTCATCATTTAAGTTCAACGCAAATTCGTGGCGGAAAAGTGGATGAGAAATTACCACTTGAAGTGAGATACTGTATATACGGGAAAGATGCATTAGCGTCGCTTGATCAATATTTACAAGATAATTTAACACCCCAAAAGTATGAACACTCTTATCGTGTGGCAGAATATGCAGTAAAGCTTGCGGAAATTTATAACTTAGATACTGCTCAAGTTTATCTTGCATGTTTGCTACACGATATAACAAAGTGTTGGGGCAAGAGACGTCAACTTGCGTATTTTGAAAAACGTCGTTATAAATTGGGTCAAGAAGACCGAATGGCACCACAAATATATCACCAAATTACCGGGGCGCTATTTGCGGAAGAAAAATTCGGGATTAAAGACACTGCAATTTTAAATGCAATTAAATGTCATACAACCGGCAGAGTGAATATGAATATGCTTGATAAAGTTTTGTTTTTGGCAGACAGTATAGAGCCTGCAAGATGTTATGAAGGTGTTGAAGAGATGCGGAAAACTGCTGAAAATGATTTGGATAAAGCGGTTTTGATGAATTTTGACAGATCTATCACCTATATAGTCAATAAGGGCTTTTTCTTGCACCCACAAACCGTAGCAGCGCGAAACTGGATTCTTAAATCAATGACATCGGAGGATAAAGATGACAAATCAAAATAATGAAATTTTACGTGTTGCCGTTCAGAGTCTGGATGGTAAAAAGGGAAAAGATATTGAGGTTTTGCAAATTGATAATATTACGGTCATGACCGATTATTTTATTATTTGTACCGGCACCTCAGCAACTCACGTTAAAGCTTTAACAGACGAGGTTGAATATCAAATCACGCAACAACTTTCAATTGAACCCATTCATAAGGATCTTAATGATGGCGGAAAGTGGATGCTTCTGGATTATGCCGGTGTAATGATTCATATTTTCTGTGAGCAATCCAGAGATTTTTACAAACTCGAAAGATTGTGGGCAGACGGCACTCAAGTTGATATACAAAATTGGCTCAAGGAGAACTAAGACGATGAAATATGATTTTCAGAGAATTGAACAAAAATGGCAGAAATATTGGGATGAACATCATACCTTTGAAGTGAAAAATGATTATACAAAACCGAAATTTTACGGCTTAGTTGAATTTCCGTATCCTTCGGGACAAGGGTTGCATGTAGGACATCCTCGCTCTTACACGGCTTTGGATGTAATCAGCCGTAAAAAAAGATTGCAAGGATATAATGTTTTGTATCCTATGGGATGGGATGCTTTTGGTTTGCCTACCGAAAACTATGCAATCGCCAATAAAATTCACCCTGCAATTGTTACTGAAAACAATGTCAATCACTTCAGAAGCCAGCTAAAAAGTTTGGGGCTTTCA
>JAZRAZ010000046.1:0-8048 GCA_045634825.1 Eubacteriales bacterium
TCTCTTTCATCGTGACCGCCGCCAAGACCGGTACCCCTTTGACGACCGACCGCGTCGATTTCATCAATAAATACAATGCAAGGGGCGGCTTTCTTTGCCTGTTCAAACAGGTCACGAACTCTGGAAGCACCCACACCGACATACAGTTCCACAAAGTCAGAACCGCTGATGGTAAAGAAGGGAACACCTGCTTCTCCTGCGGTTGCTTTGGCAAGCAGTGTCTTACCTGTTCCGGGAGGGCCCACTAACAGTACGCCTTTGGGGATACGCGCACCCAGTGCCATATACTTTTTGGGTGCTTTTAAGAAATCAACCATTTCGGAAAGTTCTTGTTTTTCTTCATCGGCACCTGCCACATCGGCAAAGGTTTTGGTATCGTTTTCATCCCCTGCCATACGAACACGGGCGCGTGCAAAGTTGGGGGCTTTGCCACCGTTCATCTGACGGCTGGTAAAAACGATGAACACAATCACCAAACCGATCAGCATCAATGAGGGAAGCAGACTCAGCCACCAGGGTGCAGTCCAGCCTTCTTTGAAGTTATATTCGGTGCAGTTTTTGGATTCCAAAACGTGTGGCATTACATACTCATCAAACAGTGCCAGTGAAAGCAGAGTATGCGTTTTTTCACTACCGTCGGTTAATTTACAGGTGACCGTTGCACCCTCGAGTGTAAAACTTGCTACCTTATCTTGCTCAAACAGTGTGACCAGTTGAGAAAAGGATACTGTTTTATTCTCTTTATTGTTGGTGGAGAAGTAGGAAAAACCCACCACAATGAGAGTAAAAATCAGCAGGTAGATAAACAGGGAACTAAAACGTTTTTTGCTTTTCAATGTTATTACTCCTTTAGGGGATATATTATTTGGTATAGACTTCTTCTTTCAAGACGGCTACATAGGGAAGGTTGCGATAGGTTTCATCATAGTCCAGCCCGTATCCGATGACAAATTCATCGGGAATGACAAAGCCTTCATAATCCAGTGTCACATCAGCGGTGCGACGGTCGGGTTTATTGAGCAAGGCACAGAGTTTGATGGAGGTGGCGCCTCTGTATTCCAAAAGGCTGATAAGGTTGCTTAAGGTGTTACCACTGTCCAGAATATCCTCAATAATGATAACATCTCTGTTATGAATATCCACACTCAAATCCTTAATGATTTTAAATCTGCCCGATTTGGTACCGCTGCCGTAGGAACTGACGACCATAAAATCAATGTCAACATCCAAATCAATGGCGCGCATCAGATCTGCCATAAAAACGATACTGCCCTTGAGAATACAAACAAGGATTGGACGTTTGCCCTGATAGTCTGCCGTGATGGCGGCGCCAAGCTGATGCACCTTTTCGGCAAGTTGTTCTTGAGAAATCAATATTTTTTCGGCATCCTTATGTAGTTTCATTGTTTTTCTCCTTTATGATAACACGCAGGGCGCGTTTGGTGTGCTTTCCTGCAGTATGATGACGGTCGGCACCAAACCCTTCAATGAAAATGATACGGTCGTTTTCATCGGTAATCAGCAATCGACCGTCGCGGTCGGTGATATGGTGCTCACTCATCAGTTTGCCCACCGTTTTACTGCCACGCATACCACGCGGCGCAAATTTATCCCCTTGCAAACGGGTGCGGACAAATAGGGCACTATCTATTGTATCACAGTCAATATCAAAATGTGTAAACTGACTGTGAATTTCCTTAACTTGTACAATTTTATTTGCCAAAACCAAGGGAGAGGTGAGAGGCGTTTTGGCAATCGGTTCAAAAGGCGTCTGCTTTTCAAAGGTCAGTTTCCCTTGTTGTACCAGACAGTATAGGTCTCCCTCAATCTGTTCTTTAAAGTGTTCCTCTCCCAACCGCTGTGCAATCCGCTCAAATCGCTCGCGACTGAGGGCGGGACAGCGTGTCTTGAGTACCCGCCACAAAATCGGGCGTGGTAAAGTCAAAAGGGTGGCAACATCGTCGGTGTCCGTTTCACTTAAACGGTCCAGAAGGTCGGCTTCTTGTTTTAAGTTTTGCAAAGTGGTGGCAAAGTTTTTTTCAAAACAAATGTCTTGCCTTGCACGGAGTTGGGGCAGTATTTCGTGACGGATGAAGTTGCGCAGATAATAGGTATCTTTGTTGCTTTCATCCTCCCGCCACTCCAAGCCATTCTCTTGGGCAAATGCGGTAATTTCGTCCACCGAAATGTCCAGCATCGGTCGGATAATGCCGTCTCTGGCATAGGGAATAGAGGCAAGTCCCCGAGAGCCGCAACCGCGGCACAAATTGATGAAAAAAGTCTCCATACAATCGCCGAGGTGATGGGCGGTGGCAACATAGTGGCCGGGGCGGATATATTTTTGGAAAATCTCATAGCGTGCCTGTCTTGCCGCCATTTCCATACTGGCACCTTTGTGCTCGGTCAGGTTTAAATGATGCACCTCCAGCGGTAAATCGTTTTCGGCACACCAACGGCGTACAAACTGTTCCTCCTCATCGGAAGCGGAGCGCAGTCCGTGGTGAATATGAACGGCAGAGAGTGATAAGTTCAGTTTACTTTGCAGAGAAAGCAAAACGCTTGCCAGCACCATAGAGTCCTTGCCACCCGAAAGAGCAAGGGTGATATGCTCCCCTTGACCGACTCGGCAGTGCTGTTCCAATGCAGTTGTAATCTTATCAATCATGGTGAACATCAAGGTCCGAAAATCTTGTGTTTTCACCCGACCAGGCAAGTTCTATGGTGCCGGTAGAACCGTGACGGTTTTTGGCGATGATACATTCGCACACACCGGGACGTTCGGAATTTTCTTTATTGTAATAATCATCACGATAGAGCAGCATAATGATATCGGCATCCTGCTCGATGGCACCGGATTCGCGCAAATCGCTCATTTGCGGGCGCTTGTCGGGACGGCTTTCGGGTCCGCGTGATAACTGCGAGAGAGTGATGACGGGAATCTCAAATTCCTTTGCCATCAGTTTCAGAGACCTTGAAATCTCGGAAACTTCTTGGGTTCTGCCGTCGGTTTTTTTAGCAGACTCCATCAACTGCAGATAGTCGATGATGACTAAATCGACATTTTTCAGTCGGCGCAGTTTTGCCTTGATTTGCGGAACGGTGATACCGGGGGTATCATCCAGATAAATATTGGTTTTGGAAAGAATCTCGGCACTCTGATTAAGACGAATCCACTCGTTGTCCACCAAATCACCTTTGCGGAACTTGGTGTTCATAACACCTGAATGGGAAGAAAGCATACGATTTGCAAGTTGTTCGTTGCTCATTTCCAGCGAGAATACGGCAATCGTCTTTTTCTCTTTGAGTCCGATGTTTTCGGCAATATTGAGTGCAAAGGCAGTTTTACCCATACCGGGACGGGCAGCAATCAACACCAAATCACTCTTGCCCAGACCCAAAAGATAATTATCCAAAGAGGAAAAGCGGGTGGGAAGACCCTGATATTTGCCCTGATTTCTGGCAAGTTCGGCAAGATTGTCATAGGTACTTAAAATGGCTTGACGAATGTGGGTCAGTTCGGTGTTGGTACGACTCTGCATAATCTCATAAATGCGGCTTTCTGCCATATCAAGAATGGTACCGACTTCCTCGCCTTGTGCGTAAGCGGCGGCAGAAATGTCTTCACATGCCTGAATGAGTTGGCGCAGTTTTGCCTTTTGCTCAATGATACGGGCATAGGCGGCGGCATTGGCGGAGGTGGGCACACTTTGTGCCAGATTGTAAAGCACCTGTTTGCCTTCTTCTTCCTCATAGATGCCTGCCATACGCACCTTTTCCAGTACGGTAACAAAGTCAATGTGCTCATTATCCAGCGACATAAAAAGGATGGTTTCATAGACCTTGCCGTATTTATCGTGGTAAAAATGCTCGGGTTTCAGAAAGCCTGCAATTTTGTCCATCACGGCAGGGTCGATAATGAGTGCGCCGATGACAGATTGCTCTGCTTCCAGAGAGTGAGGCATTTGCTTTAATGCATCAAATTCCATTTTGTAAAAACCTCCCCGGTTTTATTCTTTGACGACAGAAACCGTAAATTTTGCAGCAACGCCTTTGTGAAGTTTAGCGGTGCAGGGATAGGTGCCAAATGCCTTAATGGTATCGACGACCAACTTCTTTTTGTCAATTTCCGCGCCTGTCTGACGGGAAAGTTCGGTGGCAATTTCCTTGGTGGTGAGTGCACCGAACAGTTTACCGCTTTCTCCGCCTTTGGCTTTGAGTTCAATGGTTTTGCCCTCTAATTTTTCAGCAATCGCCTTGGCGGCGGCAACGGCTTGTTCTTCTTTGTAAATCTCGCTTTGCTTTTTGCCTGCAAAATCGTTTTGAAGTTGTGCGCCTGCGGGGGCAGCAAGTCCTTTTGCAATCAGAAAGTTGCGGCCGTAACCGTCGGCAACATTTATGGTATCACCTTTTTTGCCTTGACCTTTTACATCGGCTAAAAGTACGACTTTCATTCTTGTTCCTCCTTTTCGATCAGCGCAAGTAATGTCTTTTGCGCTGTTTTTAAATCTGTTTCAATCTGGGCGCCTGCGGCACCGCGGTGTCCGCCGCCACCCATACTTTCCATAATGGTCTGAATATTCTTTTCACCCTCTGCTCTGGCAGAAATGTGTACCAGTCCGTCCTCCTCATAGAGAACATAGGCGGCGTGTACACCCTTGAGTCCCAAAAGTTCATCAGCACTTTTGCCGGCAAGGATTTTGATGCCGGGGAAGGCTTTGCCGGTATAGACGGCAACCATATTGTCCCCCACCAGTTTGGCGCCTGCCATCAACTCAAGTTGTTTTTTATAAGTATCAATATCGCTTTTAAAGTATTTCTGGACTTCTCCGCTGTCTGCTCCTTTTCCTTTGAGGTAGGCTGCCGCTTCAAAGGTGCGCACACCGGTGCGTTCCGAGAAGTTTTTGGTATCCAGCAAAATGCCTGCCATCAGGCAGTTTGCTTCTATTTTGGTAATGCGGCAGTTGGGCAGATTGTCAATCAACTCTGTCACCATCTCGCAACAAGACGAGGCATTGGGCTCGTGGAAATAAATCAGTGCATTTTCAATCGCACCGCTGACAACTTTTCGGTGATGGTCGATGAGTACCACACGCGGTACGGCATTATAAAGTTTTTCACTTTCAATGTACTCCAGTGAATGAGTATCTACGATAATCAGCAAAGTATTTTCAGTGACGGTTTTTAAGGCGTGTGCAGGGTCTATGAAAATATCCTTATATTCAGGGGTGCTTACCATTCCTTCGATAAGAGAACTTACCAAATTCTCTTTGGGATGGATAACGATGTTGACGGGAACAGAAAATGTTCTGACACAATGAGCCAGTGCGATGGCACTGCCCACACAGTCAAGGTCGGCATATTTATGACCCATAATGAGTACTCTGTCTGCTGTGCTGACCTGATTGGCAAAAGTTTCGGAAATAATGCGCACCTTGACTCTTTTGCGCTTTTCTGCGGCTTGCGTTTTGCCACCGTAGAAAACATATTTTTCTCCCGTATGAAGTGCCGCTTGGTCACCACCGCGGGAAAGAGCCATATCCAGCGCACTTCTGGCGGCTTGGTCCTGCGTACGAAAATCTCCTTCACTTTTGGAAACACCGATGGAAAGGGTGGCGTGCACGCGGTCCCCGATGGAAATGTCCTTGACTTCCTCTAAAATCTTAAATTTATTCTTTTCCAATACCGACAGTTTCTGCCGTTCAAAGAGAAGCAGATATTTGTCAGTTTCCAGTTTTTTGAGCACCCCGTCAATGCTGTGTGCCAAATGGCGCACTTTGACATCAACTCGGGTTACAAAGTTACTGCGCTGAATCTCAGAAATGTCTGAGGGGATTTCGTCATAGGAATCAATCATAATGTAACACATACACATCTTTTCATTTTTGAGGCGTATGTTTTCCCGTTTGAGTGCATCATCGTCCAACCAATACAAAGCATAGAATTTTTCATTTTCTTTGCCTTGATGCATAGCATAAACGGTGTAATATTTGCCAAGATAGGCAATATCGAATTTGCGCCGTCCTTTTTCTATCTGTTCGGGACGAATGGCATCGCAAATATCGCCGATGGGCACGCCAAACAGGGAAGGAATATGATTTTGTTCTAAAATGTTATGAAATAAGTCGTTATACCAAAGCACTGCTCCTTTGGCATCGAGCAGCGTAATGGGAATGGGGAAAGTGGTCAGGTTTTCTCTGCTTGCTTCATCCAGATACTCTGTCATACTCTGCAAATGATTGTAGAGTTGCTGGTTATAGCGTTTGCGGTTGAAGAAGCGGAAAATGTAGTAACACAGCAGTATAAAACCTTCGGCAATCACGACCCACCATATCCGTGTCACCGCAGAAAGTGCGATAAACACCAGGGGCAGTATCAGCGAAATGGTATCCTTGGGTTTCAACTTATAAAAATTCCGATGCTTATTCATCCTTATTTTCTCCCTTCGATTGACGGAACACGACGCGTCTGGAAAGACTGACATAGAGGCCTGCAATCATCAGTATGGTATGGGCAATCCCTGCCCCGAAGAAATATCCCCAAAATGAAAGCACAAGTAACAATGTTTTCACAGTTGTGCGTAACAAGGCGGGGCGTTTATACATAAAAGCATCTACCATTCCGACACCTGCGGGAATGAGTAAAAATCCCGTCAGCGTCATCGCAATTTGAAAGGCATAATAATAGGTATCCCCTACAAACATGGAAACGACATATAAAATGATATAGCAAATGGCGATTTCTCTGGGAACACCATAGAGAATCAGCGGTGCGGTGGCAATTTTTTTGTGATACAGTCGGCAAAGATTTTGACTGATTTTCAGTGTAAACAGATACCAACCGCCCAGCAGTACCAGTATCAAGTTGAAAATGCGGTAGACAAAGCCTTCGGTGTTTGCCTTAAATTGTTCAAACAGCGGGGCATAAAGACTCTCAAAATCCTGTGCAGGCAGATATTTTTGATATAAATCACTGATTTTGGTAATGGCGGTGGAGAGTGCTTGTTCCAGAGAAGTGAAAACACCCGCAAAATCAAAAACGCCGTAATGTTCTTTAACAATCAGTGCTCCTGCCAGTAAGATGAGTCCCAGATACAAAGAGCCACCGTAGAGTAATGTGGTGAACAGGTCAATGGTGCGGTCGGTGATAAGGCGCAAAATCATTGCACTTGTGAGCCATATAACTGCAAACAATATGCCCCAACTTGTTGAGGGCGCCAGTAATATGCAGATTCCGCCCGTGCCTGCCCACAGCCACAGTGCCGCGGGAGTGGAGTATTGGCGCAACACCGTCAGCATCAGCGGCGGTAAAAGGAACAACCCTGCAAGCAGAGATAGGGCGGGGTGTACCATACCGCCTGCCATACTCAGTAAAGAAGCGGCGGCGATGACAAAGGCACCTGATAATATTGTCAATATTTTTTTATTCATTCCATTGTACACTTTCTTAGGATTAGTAATACAATATTATATTATATATAGTTATAAATGTCAAATGTCCATTAAGATGGGCAATATCATCGGGCGACGGCCGGTTTTGGCAGAGATGAAGTGGGCAATTTCATCACGAATGTTGTTTTTCAGTGTACCCCAATCACCCGTGCCTTTTTCCATATCTTTTCGCAGTCGTGCACTAACAAGTGCTCTTGCCTCATTCATAAGTTCTTCATTGTCCTTGACATAAACAAAGCCACGCGAAATAATGTCCGGTCCCGAAATAATCAGACCCGTCTGAAAATCAATGGTGGCAACGGCAATAATGATACCGTCCTCGGCTAAATGTTTGCGGTCGCGCAGTACGATGTTGCCGACATCACCTACACCTCTGCCGTCTACAAAGGTCTTGCCACAAGGCACAATACCGCCGAGTTTGGCACCCGTGGCGCTGATTTCCAGCACCTTGCCGTTTTCCGAGAGGAATATATTTTCTTCTTTGATGCCTGTTTCCACTGCCAAATGTGCGTGGGACAGCAGATGCTTATACTCACCGTGTACCGGCATAAAGTATTTGGGTCGGATGAGGGAAAGCATAATTTTAAGTTCTTCCTGACA
>JAZRAZ010000047.1:0-6828 GCA_045634825.1 Eubacteriales bacterium
CAGGGTATTTTGCAAATGATGCTCAGTGCAGTGGTTATGATAATCAATCAGCGCTTTTTTATTAGTGGTTTTTCGGCTTTGTGGCACAGAGCTCCGAATATGGATACCTTGGTTGCCCTGGGAAGTGCCGCCGCATTTGGATATAGCAGTTACGCGCTGATAGAGATGAGTTTTGCACAGAGTGAAGCAGCGATGCATTTGATGCACGAGTTGTATTTTGAGTCGGCCGCTATGATTCTCACATTGATTACTGTCGGAAAAATGCTTGAGTCTAAAGCAAAGGGCAAAACAACTGACGCGCTTAAAGGGCTTATGAATCTGGCACCTGAAACGGCGGTGTTGTTACGCGATGGAAAAGAAATCACCGTCCCTATTGAACAGGTCAAAACAGGCGATGTTTTTGTAGTGCGTTCAGGGGAACGCGTTGCAGTGGACGGTGTGATTATAGAAGGCGCTGCCGCTCTGGATGAATCGGCATTAACGGGAGAGAGTATCTCTGTAGATAAAACAGTCGGGGACACAGTTTCAGCGGCTACCATCAATAAAAGCGGGTTTATGAAATGTCGGGCAACGCGTGTGGGGGAGGACACCACTCTTTCCCAAATTATCAAACTGGTTTCCGATGCCTCCGCGAGTAAAGCACCGATTGCTAAAATAGCCGATAAAGTATCGGGAGTATTCGTCCCGATTGTGCTTGCTATAGCGGTGCTGACGATACTGGGATGGTTACTGATTGGTGAGAGTGTAGGTGTTGCCATAGCAAGAGGAATTTCGGTGTTGGTCATCAGTTGCCCTTGTGCACTGGGCCTTGCCACTCCTGTGGCGATTATGGTTGGCAGCGGTGTCGGTGCCAGGAACGGCATTTTGTTTAAGAGTGCCACTGCTTTGGAGCAAACCGCCAAGGTAGCCGCCATAGTCCTGGATAAAACGGGGACGATTACCTTGGGACAACCCGAGGTTACAGATATGATATTCACCGAGGATTACTCTGAACAACAACTTTTGTCCCTTGCTTACGCCCTGGAACATAAAAGTGAGCATCCTTTGGCGCGCGCCATTATTCGTCGGGCGGAAAGTGAAAATATTGACCTGCAACAAGTAATTGACTTTCAAACGTTTGCAGGCAACGGTTTAAGCGCGGTGTTTGAGGCAAAACTTCTCGTCGGTGGCAATTTGCCGTTCATTCAGAATTATATTGAACCGCCTGTAGCGTTGCTGGAAGCGGCAGAAAAGTTGGCAGAGCAGGGAAAGACACCTATCTACTTTGCCTATGATTCGAAACTGATTGGTATTATTGCAGTGGCAGATGTCATCAAGCAAGACAGTGCCGCGGCAATTAAGCAACTTAAAAAAATGGGTTTGCGCGTCATTATGCTTACAGGTGACCACGAAAAGACGGCGCGGGCAATCGCGGCAAAAGCGGGCATTGAGGAAGTGATAGCCCAGGTGTTGCCCGATGGAAAAGAAAGGGCAGTGGCGGCACTTTGCGCCAAGCAACCGACGGTAATGGTCGGGGATGGTATCAACGATGCTCCCGCCTTGACCCGAGCCGATATCGGTATTGCCATCGGCACCGGCACGGATATTGCTATCGATGCGGCAGATGTGGTGCTGATGCAAAATTCGCTGATGGATGTGGTAACCGCTATCCAACTCAGTCGCGCCACCTTGCGCAATATTAAAGAAAATCTGTTTTGGGCATTTATTTATAATTTGATTGGTATACCGCTTGCGATGGGTGTGTTTTCCGCGGCGTTGGGGTGGCAACTCAGCCCAATGTTTGGTGCGGCGGCGATGAGTTTGTCCAGTTTTTGCGTGGTCAGTAATGCTTTGCGACTCAATCTTTTTAAGCCCAAACATAAAATACAGCAGAAAACTGCAGAAAAGGAAAGAAAGAAAATGCAAAAAATATTTAATGTGGAGGGAATGATGTGCCCTCATTGTGAAGCACACGTAAAAAATGCGCTGGAGGCTTTACCGCAAGTCGAGAGCGTTGTAGCATCGCATACCGACAAAACAGTTACGGTTGTACTCAAAGAAGAACTGGATGACAAAAAAATACTTGAAGTTATCACCAATCAGGGTTATAATGGTTATCGTAAGTAAAAATAGGAAAAATAAGGAGAAAATAAATGAAGGTAAAACAATTTTTTGCGGATTTCAAGGCATTTGCGCTTAAAGGCAACATACTGGATATGGCTGTCGGTGTTGTCATCGGCGGTGCGTTCAGCAAAATCGTAACAGCGCTTGTAAATGATATCATCACCCCTTTAATTGCGTTGATTACAGGCAACGCCACACTGACAGATTTGAAATGGGTGATTCGTTCCGCCGTGACCCAAAACGGTGTGGAGGTTACACCTGAGGTGGCATTGCTTTACGGCAATTTCTTACAAACGGTACTGGACTTTTTAATTATCGCATTTTCCATTTTCGTAATTCTCCGTTTGATGATGGGTGCACAAAAGAAACTGGAACTGCTTAAGAAAAAGGAAATCGAAGAGGAAAAAGCAGAGGAAGGTGCCCCTGCCGATACGGAACTTTCCTTGCTTACTGAGATTCGTGATTTAATGAAAGCAAAAGAAAGCGAAAGCGATATCTAAACCAACTATTGACAAATGAACTTCCTTGCTGTATAATTCTTCTTGACTAATTTGAAAGGAAGTATCATTACAATATGGATAGCGACAGTAGCGATTGCGATAACTGTTTATGTTCAAAATGTTTATATACGGCATATCTGTACCGAATTTGGTACAGGTATGCCTTTTTGCGTTTTCTTCGCAGTTGAGAAAAAGGCAACGGATGAATATAAACAGTTATTTACAGGAGATTTTTTATGAATAGTACAACTTCAATTATTATTATGCTGTTTTGCTTGATATTATCAGCCTACTTTTCGGCAACAGAAACGGCATTTTCTTCACTCAATAAAACCAAACTGAAAACCTTGGCGGAAAAAGGAGATAAAAAAGCCGCAAAAACACTGGATGTTTCAGAGAAATATGATAATTTGCTCTCCACCATTCTCATCGGTAACAATATTGTGAACATCGCGCTGGCGTCATTGTCTACCTTGCTTTTTGTAAACATTTTGAAAAATCAGGATATCGGCGCAACTGTTTCTACGGTTGTTTCTACCATCATCGTCTTGGTATTTGGAGAAATCACACCTAAAAGTATTGCCAAGGATATGCCGGAGAAATTTGCAATTTTTTCTACCCCGCTTATCAGATTACTGATGGCTTTATTCGCACCCCTCAACTTTATCTTTTCTATGTGGAAAAAACTGGTTTCATTGTTTGTTAAATCCGACGAGGAAAACAAAATGTCACAGGATGAACTGCTGATGTTTGTGGAGGAAGTTCAACAAGAGGGTTCCATTGATGAAGAAGAGGGTGAACTTTTGCGTAATGCCATTGAGTTTGGCGAGCGCACCGCAGAAGACGTATTGACACATCGTGTGGATATTGAGGCAGTTCCGATTGAAACGGACAAAATGGAAGTTGCAAAGATGTTTACCCAAACACGCTTTTCTCGTTTGCCTGTATATGAGGAAAACATTGATAACATCATCGGCGTCATCCACCAAAAAGACCTTTATGAAGACGGAAAAATCACCGATAAACCCTTAAAAGAGATTATCAGTGAACCTGCTTTCATACAGCGTAGCGGTAAAATTGACGACCTTTTAAAGCAACTGCAAATCAGTAAAGCCCATATGGCTGTCGTCTTGGATGAATACGGCGGCACTTATGGTATCGTCACGATGGAAGATATACTGGAAGAACTGGTTGGTGACATCTGGGACGAACACGATGAAGTTGTGGAAGACTTTAAGGAACTGGACACCGATACTTATCTTGTTGACGGTGCTGTGGCAGTAGAAGACTTTTGTGACTTTTTCGGCGTTGAACTTGAAACGGAAAGTGTTTCGCTCGGCGGTTGGATTATGGAACAAATGGATGAAATTCCAGAGCAGGGAGATACATTTACCTATGAGCAATTGCGCTTTGAAATTGCGGAACTTGAAGTTCATCGTATTGTGAAAGTAAAAGTCTACGGATTGCGAAAAGAGGAAAACGACATATAAAATAAGGTATTGCTTTTAGCAATACCTTATTTTATTAGAAATTCGTTTAGTTTTCGACTTAGTTTTCCAACGGGCAAACCGACCACATTAAAATAATCCCCCTTAATTTCCTTAACCAGAAGCATCCCTTTGCCCTGGATGCCATAACTGCCCGCTTTGTCGTCACATTCACCGCTGGCAACATATGCTTTAATTTCTTCATCGCTCAATGGATAGAAGGTTACTTCGGTGGTTTGGCTGAAATGGAGTTCTCTTTTGCCTTGTATAATACTGCATCCGGTGATGACTTTGTGCGTTCTGTCGGAAAGACGGCGGAGCATAGCGGTGGCGTCATTTCTGTCACGGGGTTTTCCGAGCATTTCTCCGTCTATAAATACTCCTGTATCCGAGCCGATGACTACTGAATTGGGATGCTGTGCGGCAACATCGGCAGCTTTTTGACTTGCCAAAAGTTCGGGGACTTTTTCTATTTCAATATTCAATGGAATAATCTCTGCCACAGAGGAGGGGATTATATCAAATTCTTTGCAGATTTGACCAAACAATTCTTTTCGTCTGGGGGAGGCGGATGCCAAAATAAATTTCATAATTTCACCGTTTCGTTTAGACTTCAAGTTCAAAATAGGGATTACAATCTATATCCTTCCACATAAAAATACCGTTTTCAAATATCATATAACTATGTGCGCTGTTTTCTTTGGGGATGGACAGGGAACCGGGATTGAGAAATAACACACCGTCTTTGCTTTCGTGACGGGGAATATGGGTATGCCCGTGTAAAAGAATTTCGCCTTCCTTTAAAGGTGGTTTGTTTTGAAACAAATGACCGTGTGTTGCAAAAATGCGTTTGCCCTCGATTTCCAAATATGCATAGTCAGCCAGAACAGGAAATTCCAGCACCATCTGGTCAACTTCTGCTTCGCAATTACCGCGTACACAAAGCACATCGTCCTTGTGTTTATTAAACATTTCAATTACCTCTTTTGGTGCGTAGTCGCGTGGCAGGTCGTTGCGAGGGCCGTGATATAAAAGGTCTCCTAAAAATAAGAGTTTGTCCGCCTTTTCTTGTTTGTATATCTCCCATAGTCTTTTGCAATAATAGGCGGAACCGTGTAAATCAGATGCAATTAACCATTTCATATTTTTTCTCCTTTGAGTTTTCTACAATCATTATACCACAAAAAGAAAATACCCGCAACCTTGTATCGAAGTTGCGGTTATTCTTTGAATTATAACGCATAACTTGTTTGCAGGATAAAGAAACATTAAAATATAGTGAGCCTTGGGACAAAATGTCCCAAGGAGATAATTTAGCCAGATCCGCACATTTTGTAGCCCTAATCCGTTAAACATTATGAAGGGAGGTTTCATTGAAAATGGATATTGAAGAACAATATGACAAAATATACCGCTATTGCTATTTCAAGATGTATGATGAGCAAATAGCACAGGATATTACACAAGAAACCTTTCTTCGTTTTTGCAAGCAAGGATTAAATCTTGGCAGTGACAAAGAACTGCGCTATTTATATACGATTGCAAAGAATTTGTGTATAGACCACTTTCGCCAACGGACGGTTGAAAGTTTAGAAGAGATAACAGAAGAAGTTATAGATGACCTAACCGAAGATTGGATAAGTAATTTAACATTAAGAATGACCATATCAAAATTGCCAGAAGATGAACAAGAATTGATTTTTTTGCGATATGTAAACGAAATATCTATTACAACAATTTGCAAAATTACCGGTTTATCTCGATTTGCCGTTTATCGAAGACTATCCAAATCATTGAAATGGCTCAAAGCAGAATTGTTAAAGGAGGGATTTTCAAGTGAATAATAAATTACGACGGAATATTCAAAAAGCATTTGAAGTTCCACAACCAAACCAGCAGGAAAAGTCACGATTTTTAAGAGCATTACCGCAACTGAGAATTAGTATGTTCCGTTTTATATTAGCACAAGTAACATACATGAGAAAACTGACGTTAGTGTTTTCTATCCTGCTACTATTCCCTGCGGTAATTGGGGCTGTTAATGTCGCAGAACATACCTTGTGGATCGTATCCGCCTTTGTGCCGATATTAGGTCTTTTAGCGGTTACAGAAAGCACACGCTCTACGATCTATGGAATGAGTGAATTTGAAATGTCTACTCGCTTTTCGTTGAAAAGCGTAGTTCTCGCAAGAATGAGTATTTTGGGACTGATCAATTTCGCTGTAATTATCGGCCTTACACCACTGTGCGGGATCGGTAATGATTTTTCTCTGCTTCGAACTGGGATGTACCTTCTTGTTCCATATCTTTTAACTGTAAACTTCAGTTTATGGATTGCTCGACGCATCAATGATAAGGAAATTATTTATGGGTGTATGTGTGTTGCAACAATTGTCAGCGGAATCAATACCGGCCTACATTTTGTGACAGACCTTATATATCAAGAAATTTACACCAGTTGGTGGCTTGTTTTGTCAGTTTTCTTACTCATAGAGTTGGCATATGAAATACATTGCACGATAAAGCGAACGGAGGAATACACATGGAACTTGTTATTGACAGACTAACAAAGCAATTTCAAAACAAAATCGCAGTAGACTGTGTCAGTCTGCGTTTGCATAGCGGAGTTTTTGGTCTTTTAGGCACGAACGGTGCTGGGAAAACTACCCTTATGCGTATGCTCTGTGGCATTCTGCAACCCACAAGCGGTACTATCGCTTTCGACGGTATGGACGTC
>JAZRAZ010000048.1:0-6071 GCA_045634825.1 Eubacteriales bacterium
CGCAAAAACGGTACCAAAGTGATTTATTTTGCCCACGGTCTGCATTTCTTCAAAGGTGCGCCGCTCATCAACTGGATGATATATTATCGCATCGAAAAATACTTATCCCGTTATACCGATGTGTTTTTTGCCATCAACCCCGAAGATCATAATTTTGCAAAAAAGCATTTCCATAAAGGAACACAAAAAGTGTTAACCAATGGTGTCGGTGTTGATTTTGACCGTCTGCAATTAGAGAATCGTGAAGCCACACGCCAGCACATTCGTGAAAATTTAGGACTTCAAGATAATGACCGCGTTCTTGTTTATATTGCAGAACTAATCAAAAACAAAAACCAACTTATGCTCCTTTCAATGATGAAAAAACTGGATAATTCTGTACATTTATTGCTGGTAGGCCCCGATCACGATAACGGCGCCACCGAGGCTGCCATCGACCGTATGGGACTGGCAGATCGTGTACACCTACTTGGGTGGCGCAGTGATATTGGCGATATTTTAGCAGCATCGGATGTATATGTAGCCTCCAGCCTGCGCGAAGGCTTTCCGATCAACTTACTGGAAGCGATGTATTGTCATTTGCCGGTCGTTGCAACCAAAAATCGCGGCCATGTCACCGTGATATCACACGAAAAAAACGGGCTTTTGGTCGATATCGGCGACGCAGAGCAAATGGCAGTATATGTAAGTGAATTGCTTAGCGACAAAGCACGCTATGACACCTTTGCCAATATCGATGTCACTCGTTATCAGTGCGACCACATCGCAGACGAATTGTATAAACAAATCTGTTCATATTGTTAATCTTAAACCACAAACCGCGTAGCGTTCTTAACTACGCGGTTTTTTATTAAAACGGATGACCCATTTTGTCAAGATTAGAGTTGACAAAATGTGCATAAAACCATATAATATTTAGTACTGCGGGCGTGGTGGAATGGCAGACACGTTGGTCTTAGGAGCCAATGCCTTTGGCGTAAGGGTTCAAGTCCCTTCGCCCGCACCAAGAAAAAAGCACTTGCAATTGCAAGTGCTTTTTTCAGTTATATTCGCCTTACGGCAAGTTATATTGCTACGCAGTGATATTCGGCTAAAGCCGAGTGATATTGTCCTTCGGGCAGTTAAGAGGCGGATATAATATCACTGAAACCATAGGTTTCAATATCACTTTCGCAACACGAAAATATCACTCTGTTCGTTAGAACAGAATATCACTAAAAACTGTAGGGGTTCGAGCACATAGGCTGATATTTTAAAGAATTTGAATTTATACAACTCTCAAGTCTTGCAACTATTCTTTAAGTATGATACAATATTCAAAGTTTGCTATAAAGGAGGCGCGGCAGATGCAAAACCGATTTTTCGGTGACAAGTATTTTTACAAAAGAATTATTGCGTTGATGTTACCCATCATGATTCAAAACGGCATTGTCAATTTTGTAAATATGCTGGATAACATTATGATCGGTCAAGTGGGAACGCTGGAAATGACAGGGGTTGCCGTTGCCAACCAACTTCTTTTTGTATTTAACCTGTGTATTTTTGGTGCTGTCAGCGGTGCCGGCATTTTCGGAGCACAGTTTTTCGGCAAGAAAGACAACATCGGCGTACAGTACACCTTTCGTTTTAAACTTTTGTTCTGTCTGGGGCTGTCATTTGTCGGCATTGCCGTTTTGCTTTTCGGTGGGCAAAGCCTGATTCGGCTATATCTGTCGGGAGAAGGAAGCGGAAACGATGCTGCAGCAAGCCTTGGCTTTGGCTATGAATATCTGCTGATTATGCTCATCGGGCTGATTCCAAATGCTATTTCCCAGTGCTATGCCAGCACCCTCAGAGAAACCAACCATACGGTTTTACCGATGGTGTGCGGTGTTGTGGCAGTACTGATCAACCTGTCATTCAACTATATTTTAATTTTTGGACATTTCGGTGCTCCTAAAATGGGCGTTGCTGGTGCCGCGATTGCAACCGTTATTTCCCGTTTTGTTGAAATGTTTGTTATCATTATTTGGGTAAGCGCCCATAAAAAAGACAATCCGTTTATTGTGGGTGCTTACCGTTCCATATATGTTCCGTTACCCTTGATTCGTCAGATTGCCATCAAAGGTCTGCCACTGATGGCAAACGAGACATTGTGGGCGGCAGGAGTTGCCACTGTAAATCAGTTGTATTCCGTGCGCGGATTAAATGTGGTGGCGGCAAACAATATTTCTCAGACATTCTGGAATGTCTTTTCCGTTGCCTTTTTGGCAGTCGGTGTCGCTATAGGAATTGTGTTGGGACAAATGCTGGGAGCAGATGAACAAGATAATGCACGCCTTGCCGCTTCACGACTTGTGACCTTTTCGATACTGCTCAGTATCGGGGTGGCTGTCTTATATGCCCTATCAGCACAATTTATCCCCTTTGCCTTTAATACCACACAAGAGGTACGACTGCTTGCTACACGGTTGATGCAGATTTGTGCATTTGCCATGCCGCTGGATGCTTGCGCCAATGCTTGCTATTTTACTCTTCGCTCCGGTGGAAAAACATTGGTGACTTTTTTGTTTGACAGCGTATTTGTATGGGTGGTACAAGCAAGCGTGGTAGCACTACTCATCCACTTTACAGACCTGCCCATTCTTCCCTTATTTGCCATCAGCCAAGCGCTGAATCTCATTAAAGCGATTGTTGGCAGTATCTTGGTGCAAAAAGGAATTTGGGTCAGAAATATTGTAGGATAAACCAAAAACCTCGATGAAAAATCATCGAGGTTTTTGTTATGGAATTAAAACGATATGCCCTTCCGATTCAAAACAATAATCTTTACTGCGTATCAGTTCTGCCAGTTCAAAACTGTCCTTCGGCAAAGTCCGAACACGCATCGCAATTGCCGGATTTTGTCTGTCGGCATGGTGAAAGTCCGTTCCGCCTATCAAGATATTTGCTCCGCACTTTACTGCATGGTGCATTGCTGTTGCAGGTCGGGAGTTGTGCACCATATGAAGATTTAAAACCTCAAATCCATCCACCAAATTGGCATCAATGAGTTCCATATGGTTTCTAAACGGATGTGCTTGTATCAACACACTACGAGTATCTTTCCCCTCACGAACAAAGGCTTCTAAGCCTTTTTCAAAATAAGCCGTCACATTCTCCAATATTTGTCGGTCTACACCGTAAAGTAAATAGTCATTATTATTTTCGGCAAAACGCACCTCTACACCCAAATATACTTTCATTGAGTATTGACGGGCATATTGGCACGCGCGCTCATAATCATCCAAAAATGCGCTTACATCACTGCACCCGCCCGCAGAAGCCATAAAATGATTGGTCAGAACCAAGGCATCAAACCCTGCCGCGTGATAAATGTCCACCAACTCACTTACCGTCACCTCTGAACAAGGAGAAACAGGATGAGAATGAGCGTGTAACTCTATCCGATACGGATACTGTGCTAATATGTCTTTTGAAATCTTTTGTAAATCCATAATATCACCAATTATCTTAATCATTAAAATTTAGTTTTCAAAAATCAAAGTGACCGGTCCATCATTGTCAGAACTGACAAGCATATCTGCCCCAAACTGTCCGTGTGCCACTGTAAAACCGGTATCTCCGAGGGCTTTTAAAAAATATTGATAAAGCGGTTCTGCCACCTCTGGTTTTGCCGCACCCGTAAACCCGGGACGACGACTTTTCAGGTCTGCATACAAGGTAAACTGGCTGACAACTAAAATCTCTCCCCCGACCTGAGAAAGAGATAAATTCATCTTACCGTATTCATCTTCAAAGACTCTGCAGCCCACTATTCTGTCTGCCAACCAATCGGCATCTTTCTCGGTGTCCTCAGGGGCGATACCAAGCAACACCAAAAATCCTTTTTGGATAGCACCGACCTGTTTTCCTTCAATGGTAACACTTGCTTTATTTACGCGGGTAACAACTGCTTTCATTCTGCTATCTCCATTATCTTTTTTTCAAGTCCGACCACATCATTAACAATAAAATCTGCTCCCGCATTTTTAAGTTCCTCGTAACTACCGTGTCCATACAGCACACCGATGCAGGAAAGTGAAAGATGGTGGGCGCCTTGCACATCATACATTCTATCACCAATCATTACAGCATTGTCTGCTGAAAGGTCGGGATACAGTTGCTTTATATAACAAAGCACATCTTCTTTTTTAGGACGCTCCTCTTTTAAAGTATTGCCTGCCACAAGCGCAAAATAGTCAAAAAGCCCAAAATGTTTTAGTATTCTGGCGGCATATTCCTCTGGCTTGGAGGTAGCAAGAATCAATGTATGCCCCGCTTTTGAAAGATGCGATAACAACGCATCAATTCCTTCATACACTTCATTTTCAAAAATGCCTTTTTCTGCAAAATATTCTCGGTAATATACGACCGCCCTTACTGCTTGTTCCCTTGAAAATCCCCACTGGTTTTCAAAAGAATCTATCAGCGGTGGTCCGATACATAGGCGAAGTTTTTGCCTGTCATTTTCCTCAATACCGAATTTTTGTAAAGCATATTTAATCGAATTGGTTATCCCAGTTTCAGGTTCTGTAAGTGTACCATCCAAATCAAAGAGTAAATACATTGATTTCACCTCATTTTTATTTTACTATAATTTATTTAACTTTGCAATACCTTGACGGACAGAATATGCTTTGTTAAAATACTACTAAGGAGTTGTTAAAATGAAAAAAATTGCAAGTTTCACCATCAATCACGATACACTTACCAAAGGAATGTATGTCTCCCGCGTGGATGGAGACATCATAACCTATGATATTCGAATGAAAAAGCCCAATGGTGACGACTATCTTGAAAATGCTGCCATGCACACCTTTGAACATCTGTTTGCCACCTATGCGCGCAACAGTGTTTGGTCAGAAGAAGTTGTCTATGTAGGGCCTATGGGATGCCGTACAGGATTTTACATTTTGCTCAGGGATACCGTTTCCAAAAGTGATGCTATCTCCTTAGTACAGCAAAGTCTTGCTTTTATTGCAGACTTTGAGGGTGAAGTCCCCGGCAGTAAACAAGAAGAATGTGGCAATTTTAAAGAACACAGTCTTGCAGGTGCCAAGAAAATTGCTGAAGATATGAAAAAGGTTCTTGCTTTCTGGACTCCCGAGAAACTTTCTTATCCTTTGTAGAAAGGAGCAAGTTATGCGCATCAGCGGCATTAAAATTGCGGTAGATAAACAACAAAATATAGTCCAAACCATCACTAAAAAGTATGGCAAAAAGCCGACTGCTTTTCGGATTGAAAAACGCTCGATAGACGCGCGCGGCGATAAAGTGAACTATGTTTATACGATAGAGGCAAACTTCGACGGCACCCCACTTGCCCCAAGGCAACGCCTTAGTATCCCGACAGTACGCTCACAGAGTCGGCCTGTCATCATCGGTTATGGACCCTGCGGAATGTTCGCCGCCTTTATCTTGGCAAAAGCAGGGCTACGCCCCATTGTATTAGAACGAGGCAAAACCATTGCAGAACGGCAAAAAGATGTTAACACTTTTCATGATAACAGACAACTAAATCCTCATTCCAACATTCAGTTCGGAGAAGGCGGCGCCGGCACTTTTTCAGACGGAAAACTCACCACTCTCATCGGCTCTCCTTTATGCGCCGAGGTATTGGAAACATTTATAGAATGTGGCGCACCCGAAGAAATACGATGGCTGGCGCGCCCACACATCGGCACCGACATACTGCGCACCGTGGTGACAAATTTACGCCAAAAAACCTTAGCTCTGGGAGCTGAGATACGCTTTGAAACACAGGCAACCACGCTATTGACCCAAAACGGAAAAATAACCGGTGTAAAAGCCGATGAAGATATTTTAACCGATACTCTCATTCTTGCCATCGGTCATAGCGCGCGGGATACCTTTGAACAACACTATCAACTGGATATACCAATGATACCCAAAGCCTTTTCCGTAGGCGCACGCATAGAACACCCGCAAGAATTAATAAACCAAACTCAGTATGGTCGTTTTGCTCAGTATTTAGGCGCTGCTGATTATAAACTTTCCTATCACACCAAAAAAGGCCGAGGGGTATACAC
>JAZRAZ010000049.1:0-5930 GCA_045634825.1 Eubacteriales bacterium
GATAGCATTTCTGCTCCCGAAAGTTGTCCTGTCTGCGCACATCCTCAGGCATACTTTGAACTCCGACTGATTAACTATTAAAATCTCAAACTAAAAAACAGGCACACAAAAAGTGTGCCTGTTTATTTTTAAAAATAGGTTACTGCTGCCTTGCATACACACCCTGCTATAAACAACCAAAAGCAAACGCTGCGGTACGGAGAATGTGTCGAACGGCGGTGCAGTACTCTGAGTTTTCCCTTATTGCCGCGCTCGGAAATGATTTTTTCCAGCATCTTAAGCGCCAGCACCAAGACCACAAACACTGCTATTAACAGAAAAATTAAAAATAGCGGGTCCTCCAACATATAGGAAACATAATCTTTATGATAATACAAAAGCAAGGCTGCACTGTTATTGAACAGATGCGCTATCAGCGCAGGATAAACTGAATCAAACAACAATGTCAGCAGTCCATAGCATATCCCTGCTACAAACAAGGAAACAAAATGAATGGGATTGGCGTGAAAAAGTGCAAAAATCAATGCGCTGAGCAAAACGGCACGAGTAGTCCCGTATTGTTCATATTCACCCAGTACTACACCGCGCATCAAAAACTCCTCTGTCACTGCCGGTAAAACCACCATTGTCAACACCAGCACCAAGGGATTTTGGGTTGAAAAATCGAACATCGCGGTGGGCTGTTGTTCGGCGACAAAAGAGCCAAGTACCATATACCCCAACAGATTAAGCACTCCGCAAATCAAACAGATGGCAATGCTGATTACAACTGTAAAGGGAATGTACTTTATACTTAGTTTATGTATTCGAAGCATCTCTCCGACTTTTCTGTGACGGCGTTTGACATAAATCAGCGTCGGCACTAAAAAAATGAGAAGATAAATGATGATAACACCGTAATTACGCAACGGCAGCCAATTCATATGTTGCAAAAAGTTCAGTATCATCAGCAACACAAAGACCGCCAAACACAAGCGCATCACCTGATTTTTAATAAAGTTCTTTGCCATACGATTACTCCAATACTATTTGTGCCGCCAATGTTTTTCGTTGCTCCGCGCCACAAAGCAGTTCCACCAATGTCATTGAAAACTCCATGGCGGTAGCAGCGGAACGAGAGGTAATGATATTTCCGTCTACACACACCTTCTCAAAACTCACATCGGCGCCAAGCAGTGTTTCCTCCATCGAAGGATAACAGCAGGCTTTTTTGCCTTGCACCTCTCCCCTTTTTCCGAGAATACTCGGCGCGCCGCAAATGGCGGCAATATATGCCCCGTTTTGTTTTGCAATATCAATCATTCGGTGCACAAAATCACTTTTGTCAAGATTTTCATATCCGGGATAGCCACCCGGTAAAATCAGCATATCAAACGCTTCATCGGCAAAACACTTGTCCTCTATATCGGCAATCACTTTAACGCCTCGCGCCCCTACGACTTCTTTTGCGCCAACGCCTACCGTTATAACTTCAACACCACTGCGGCGCAACATATCCACGGGGGTAAAAGCCTCTACTTCTTCAAATCCGTTTGCCAATAACAGCAATACTTTTTTCATTTTATTTCTCCATTTCCGCTTGATATTTATGAACGATGCGATACGGAACATAGGACATTTTGGCTTTTCTGAGTCCCATTTCACCCGAATCATCCTCGCGGTTGACAAACCGATACTCTTTACAATAGGTACGGACAAACTCTCTGTTTATCATCGGATATGCACCGCGCACATCGGAAAGTGCCTTTTCCATATGAACACAGTAGGTTTCCTCGGTGATAGGTTCCCCGAAAGAGTAGGCAACGATTTGCTCTCCTGCATACAGCACCAGCCCCTGCAGTCCGAGTTCAAAATAGTCGTTTAGCAACAACTCAGCGGCATCCAGTTCCTCACCTAAGTTCTCCCCGATTTCTCTTGCAGCACACCAGAGTTTGTGAAACTTCAGCACCGCCGACATATTGTCTTTAGTGATAGGCTCGGTATGCCAATCGGGATAGGTTTTTTCAAAGGCATTGATGTGATTGCGCTTGGCGGCCAGTTTCTTGCCCGTCAGATTTTCAAGGCTTTCTCTGAGATAAACATAATCCGACCAACGACGGTCATAGTAAGCACGAATGTGTCTGAAATGCTTTTCCAGAAACGGAAAGTCTTCTGCCTCCAAGCCAAAGAGTGTAAAGCGTCCCTCTCCGTAAAGTTCTTTTGCTTTACAAATAGCGACATCGCGGTTAGTGCCAATCGGCAAGGAATACATCTTGCCCAGACGACATATCAGTGTCCCCTCCAACTCGCAAACTTCCATACCGAAGGTATTACCCCAGGTGTAGAGATTGGCAAAACATTCCTCACAGTTCATTCTGCCCGTTCCGCGCAGAGCCGCGGCAATCCACTCCCTGTCGAGCGGGGTAACTTTATGAAAATCCATCAATTACAAAACCTCTTTTTTGACCAGTCTGAGCACCTTTTCGGCATTTTCTTCAATACTGAAGGCGCGCTTTTCATCACAAAGGTGCACGATTTTCCAATCCAGTTTTGCCGCCGCATACAAAGCACTTTTACGGCAAAAACGCAGATAGGACAGGTCTTTTTCGTGAATATCCTTTTTATTCTCATCACCGCGATAACGCTTGGTCATCAGTTTTTGCGAAATATCGGGGTCCATATCGAGATACAAGGTAACATCCGGTCGCGGCAGACCCAATTTGTTGTATTCATAGTCCACCAGCCACGCAAGGTAGTTATCCCATTCTTCATCGGGCAGTTTGCCCATCTGATGTGTGGCATTGGAAGTGGTGTAACGGTCGGCAATAATAATACCGCCATCATTATAAAATTTTTCCCAATATTTTTTAAAACTGGCATAGCGGTCAACCGCATAGAATGAGGAAGCCGCATAGGCGCCTACATCTTTGGGACTGCCCCCGAACTCTCCGCCGAGATACATTTTTACCAGTGCGCTGGAGCGCTCTTTATAATCGGGAAAGGTAATTTTTTTAACGGCATATCCTTGCTTTTCGAGCGTTTTGGCAAGAATACCGGCGTGGGTTCCTTTGCCGCTGCCGTCCAGCCCTTCCAGTACAATCAGTTTGCCCATATTATTCACCCTAAATACTTCTCTTTCATTTCTTTCATTTTACCGCAGGTCATCTTGCCTTCAGGGCAAGCCCCTTTGACACAAGGCGGTCCTGCATAACGAAAAATGGTCGGTGCCTGTTCTTTCACAAGCGCACACATCTGCTCGGCAAGGAGCCTGATTTCCCACTGGGCGCGGTTGCAACAACGCAGACGGAAGAAATTAAGCAAACTTCTGGCATTCATTGTTAAAATCATTTTGGTGGCACAAGCATTGGGCAAAACAAACCGAGCGTCCTCAATGGCTTTTTTCTGCGCCGATTTGGCATCCATCGTTTCAAGATACTTTTCCTCCAGCGTAGTTGCCAGATTCTGATACGCCGCAAAAATATCTTTCATCGTCTGTTCATACAAGGCAAGTGCCTTTTCATCCTGCGCGATGGCAGGCGGTGTTACAAAGGAAAAAATATTTTCTTTTACATATCTTTGGCTCTGTACGCTGAAAGACGCTATACGATGACGGGTAATCTGTGCCAACAGTGCACGACTGACCCCCTCGATGCCAAAAGTAAAAGAAATATGTTCAATCGGACTTTCATGTCCCAAAGAAGAAAGCATCTGCAAAAAACTCTCGGTTTTTTCAGCAGTCAGCCCTTGCATTACGGTATCAATATCCGCACTGGCATAGCACAGTTTGGCGGCCGCCGCCACCATCTGCTCTGCATTCGGGGTACAGGTTAAAAGTGTTACTTTCATTTTGCTTTTCTCCTTTGTTTTTTATACTTGAGTACACTGATAAAAAAGACGGGCAGTTTCATCATTCGTTTGATGCGCCACGGCTCTTTGAGTAAGCGGTACAGCCACTCCAGACCCAAACGAATAAAAATTTTAGGAGCGCGCTTAACGGTCCCTGCAAAAACATCCAGACTGCCGCCCAGTCCAATCATCAGGCTGACATCCAGTGCTTGTCTGTTTTTCACCATCCATTGTTCTTGTTTGGGCACGCCCAGACAGACATACAGCGCATCGGCACCCGATGCATTGATGGCATCAATGACCGGACCGTCTTCTTTAAAATATCCGTCCTGCACACCGCAGATATCAAGACCCGGAAAGGCTTTCTTCATATTCTCTGCCGCTGCCGCCGCAACACCGGGTTTGGCGCCCAGCAAAAACAGTTTTTTGCCTTTTGCCTGCATTTCACCCAGCAGATTCCACGCCAGGTCACATCCTGCCACCTTGCATTTTATGGGAGTACCGAGCAGGGCGGCACCTTTGACGACACCAATACCGTCAGGTATAATATAATCTGCCTGACAGATGGTTTCACGCACCGCCGCATCCTCTACACAAAGTTGCAAAATTTCGGCATTGGGGGTAACGATAATCTTTTTCTCTTTTTTGTCAAGAAAGGCACCCACATCCTGCAGTGCTTCTTCCATATTTACATTCTGAATGGGAACACCCACAACATCTACTGTCATACCGCTTGTCCTTCTTCATAAAAAATATTATCTTAGACATATTTATAGTTATTATAACAATTTATATTTATAATTTCAACCTTTACAAAAAATTAAATCCGTGTTATACTGATTTTACGAAAAAATCTTAAAGGAGTTGATTATATTGGCGACCGCAAAAAAGAAAAGCGAGTTTTTTACCTATAAAGGTCTGCCCTTTGTTCGCAGTAAGAACTTTATTTACTACGGCAACCCTACTGACGAGCACATTATCTTTATCAATATTTTAGAAACCGACGGCAGTGAACAGGACCTGCCGACCCGCGTCAGCGTTGAACTGTTGCTCACAGACGAAACACTGCTTCCCAACGAACGTTCCTTGAAGAAAAAGGAAAAAAGTTCTCTTTATGAAGCATTTGACTTGGGACAGGTCTGGTTACAACGAGCAAACAAAGCAAAATAATCAAAACGCGGCAAGTTTCTTGCCGCGTTTTTCAAAGGAATAAAGGTATGCAAACATATATTTTGATTATGGAACTCATCGGCACGGTGGCTTTTGCTATATCGGGTGCCGTGCAGGCAAAGCGTGTTAAAATGGACATTTTCGGAGTGGCAGTGCTGGGGTTGGCAACCGCCGTCGGCGGAGGAATGATTCGCGATATCATCATCGGGCAGACGCCCCCTGCCGTCTTTCAAAACCCGATTTATGCCGTTACGGCTCTCGTCAGTGCCGTTGCCGTTTTCTTTCTGGCACCGCGCACTCAACACACCAAATGGGGTGAAAAACTCCTGTATATTGCCGACAGTATCGGGCTTGCCGTCTTTACGGCAGTCGGCGTGGAACGCGCTTATGAACTGGGACATCAAAGATTGACACTTTGGCTATTCGTCGGGGTCATCACAGGGGTCGGCGGCGGATTGCTCAGAGATGTTTTTTGCGGCACCATTCCTCATATCTTTCGCAAACACATTTATGCCACCGCTTCCCTTTTAGGCGTATTGGTCATTTTCCTGCTATCAAAACAAACCGGATTTCACTTTGCCAGCGTTATCGGTGCCAGTATCATTATTATCGTGCGACTGATTGCGATGCTCTTTCACCTCAATTTGCCTTAATCTGAATAAAACAGTAGCCAAAGAGGCGCACTCCGTAAGGAAGTGCACCTCAGTTTTATTCGCCAAAGACGAGTTGTATTGCTTCGCAGTTATATTCGGCCACCGCCGAGTGTTATTCGCTTCGCGAGTTTAGGGGCGAATAAAATATCACTAAAACCGCAAGGTTTTAATATCACTTTTGATTTATCAAAAATATCACTGTGAGACCTGTCTCACAATATCACTTATTATTTTTATCTTTGAGATAGGTAATATTTCAAAGTATGTAACCCACTATGACAC
>JAZRAZ010000050.1:0-2600 GCA_045634825.1 Eubacteriales bacterium
TCAGAGGCTTGTTGGTTGTATTCATAAAGCCCTCTTACCACACAACCGTTATTGTAAATTTCCAACGCCCAAAGATTGTTGTACTGCGAATAACCGGCATAATTTTCCAAGGACCAGGCAGGATGATTGTAACATACTAAAAAACCGTTTTGATTGGCGGCATCAATGATTGCATTGATGCCCTCGGCACTATACTCTCGCTTAAAATCCAAACCGTTTTCACGAACAATTTCCGCTTTTCTCTCCTCAGAGGAATACTTATCATACTCCGTACTGTAACAAACATTATATTCGTTATCCTGTTCCAAGGCATACACATTCAGATGGCAGACCTTCATATGACGGTCAACGCTGGTGGACACCAAACGCTGCTTAACGGAAATTTCCATCGCAGTGATGGTGAGAAAATCCGCATCATCAAGGTCGGCGTGAGAGTGAATACTGTCATGGTCGGTGATGGCAAGAATACTATATCCTTTTTCTTTATACATCTCTTTGAGTTGCTCGGGAGAAAGTTTGCCATCAGAA
This sequence comes from Eubacteriales bacterium, assembly GCA_045634825.1. Taxonomy (GTDB): domain Bacteria; phylum Bacillota; class Clostridia; order Oscillospirales; family QAKW01; genus Firm-08. The sequence continues at coordinate 529 of JAZRAZ010000050.1, forward strand.
AGATTACTGTGACAATGCAGATTCGCTTTATAAAATTTTTTTCTTATTTCCAAGTAGTATCTTTTTCATATTCCACTTCCTCAAAGTATGGTTTACCCTTATTATATATTTGGAAGTAAAAATAGTCAATAAGCGTGCATTTATTTGCCGCCTGCATATATTTTGGTTGCAAATATATACAATCGTATGGTAAAATTCAAATGTGATTACTACAACAAAACATTCTATCAAATACATCACAAAATCACTAAAGGAGAAATGAAAGATGCGAGAAAAATTCAAAAAATTGGGGCAGTCAAAAATTCTACACCTCATAATTTTGCCGTTTTTTATAGTTGTTGTAACATTTTTGGAGTTACAAGTATCTGTTTCCAGTGTTCCTTTCATCAATTCAAGTATGTCTATCGTTGCATTACTGTGGAACCTCTTATCTCTTTGGTTGCTTCTAACATTACTTATGGTCGTTTTCAACCGACCTCATATTGCCGCATTGGTATGGAGCATTTTATCTTTCGGCATCGCTTTTGCCAATTATTATATTTTGCTGTACCACGGTGCACCATTGACCGTACATCTACTAAAAAATACTGCCACCGCCTTAGATGTAATTGGCTCCTATCGCCTTTATTTAGATAAATTCACCATCACGATTTTGCTGGGATTTGCGATTTGTATCGGTGCTGTGATTATACTGTGGAAACAAAACAAAGGCAAGTCGATGCTGCCTGCAAAATCCCGCATTTATGTAGCCGTCGGATGCATAGTCTTGCTCACGGTGAATATATATCTTGGTATTTTTTCGAGCATTTCTTTCAAGCCAAAACATTCGGTTCAATTTTCTTGGGCAAGTTCCGCAGGCAATTACGGCTTCCTTGCAATGCAACTAGAATCTCACTTCCAGGAAAAATCGTTTTCTTTTTCCTTGGAAAATTATTCCGAACAAGATGTTTTGAACGCTTATAACAGCACTACCGCGCAGACGCAACCAACAACCGAAGAATATCCGGATATTATCTTGATTCTAAATGAATGTTTTTACGATTTAGAAAAAATTGTAGATTTGGAAACCAACATTTCTCCTTTAGAAAATTATTACAAAATTGAAAACGCTATTAAAGGTTATGCCGTTGTTCCCGGTGACGGTGGCGGCACGAATCGCTCTGAATACGAATTGTTGACCAGTATTTCCACCGATTTGCTCCCCCACCAAACACCGTTTCACACAGTAAATTTGGATGACCACGCAAGCATCGTGTCCCTTTTGAAAGAATACGGGTACGAAACCTATGCGGCTCATTGTGCTACATCAGGCAACTACAATCGCAGTCAAGCCTATCCGGCACTCGGTTTTGACCACGCTTACTTTGATTTGGATTTTAAAGGTCTTGAAAAATACGGCAATCGTGCCAACACAGACGAATCTACTTATAAAAATCTGATAAACTGGTATGAACAGCCTTCCGACCACCCCAAATTTATGTATTTGCTTACCTACCAAAACCATGGTAGTTGGGAGCAAAATCCGGAAGAACTTGATACTGTAAAAGTCAAAAATGATTTGGGCGACTATACCGGACAGACAAACGAATACTTATCTTCATTAAGATTATCAGACTTGGAACTGGTTGAATTATTTTCTTATTTTGAAACGGTTGACAGACCTGTTATCGTTTGTATGTTGGGGGATCACGCTCCTTCATTTGCAAAACAAATTGCCGACCCTTCTATTTCGGAGCAAGATTTGGCCTATCTTAAAAAAAGCACACCGCTTGTTATCTGGAGCAATTATGGTTTAAAAGCAGAAGATGTGGGCTATATCAGTATGAATTATGTCGTACCCAAATTATTAAAAACAGCCGGTCTTCCTTTATCATCCTTCTATCAATATCAAACAAACATTATGCAGGAGGTTCCGGTCATTCTGTCAAGAAACACTTTTTATGATTCAAATATGAACTTAATTCCTTATAATGAGGGAGAACAAACAACCAAAGATGTCCAAACCTATTTTAGTATGTGTTACAGCCATCTCAAAGACAATAAATTCCCTTATATCTTCGAATCAATCAAAT
>JAZRAZ010000051.1:0-2483 GCA_045634825.1 Eubacteriales bacterium
TATGACAATGTGGCATGTACCGGTGAAAAAGTCACCCAGTTGACACAGGATATGTTCGCAAACAACAAGTTCTATTACCTCAAAGCAACCTACACCGAAGGAGAAACCACCGCAACGGTCGTTTATCCTTTGAATACTCCGCAGAATTATATTATCGTTGCTCCTGCAGGCAGTACTTATGCTGCAAATGGGGAGTATACCTTTAACGGTGTAACTTATAAGAACGGTACAAAGGCAACAGACGGTGTTACCGCTACCTTTAAAAACGACATTAAAACCTCTTATCTCACCAAGCCCAAAGCCGAAGTGCATATAGAAGCAAATGCGCATAACTTTGCTTCCAAGAAGGACGGGTCTATTTGGGAGTATGGTATGACACATATGATACTGCTCACCCCCGGTGAATATAACGCTGATGTAGCCGTTGCTGATCGTTCTATGGCGATTGTCGGCCCCAACTTTAGCGTTTCTCCCTACGGTGATGCAAATGCAAATGGTGGATTTGCAAACGGCAGAAGTGTTGATACCACCACCGAGGCTGTATATAATGGCGTTTTCAACTCTGCAAATGTTCCGTCCACTGCAAACTTCACCTTCCACGGTGTAGTATTTGCCAATGATGCCTATCTGCCCTTCTTGTTTAACAGCTTTAACAAGAATAAGGCAAGCAACACTGTTTTGGGTATGACCACTGACTATCAGATGCTCACCATCAAAAACTGTATCTTCAATTCTCGTCCGACATATGCAAACGGCTTCGGTCATCGTGGTCTTGCGGACTCCGGCAGAATGGTTGACTTGCGTCTGCAAGATTGTGTACACGCAAAGGGTGACACTCTGGCATCTAACACTGCACTCCAGTTGTTTGCAGGTGAGGCAAACCGCAAAGTACTGAATAATGTAGCAATTTTCTCTGAAAACTGTGTAAGCAAAAATATGCTGGTATCTGATGTCTATGATGAAATTGCCTGGACTACAGTAAAGGGTCCTGATGCTATTACCGAAGGCGTTACCTGGTATGCGGAAAATCACGTTAAGGGTGACGGTGAATTGATTGTTGATAAAGCAGCCACCTGTGGTGACGGCAAGGGTCATTATCTCTGCATCTGCGGAACAGAAGAAATCGAGGAAACTATTGCCGGCACCGGCAACCATACCTACACTGTATGGAATGAAATTACTCCGCCGACCCACGAAGCACCCGGTGAGGAAAAGAGCGTTTGTGATATTTGCGGTAATGAAACCACAAGAGAAACCTCCAAACTGACTTCTGCTGCAGCAGTAAACGGTGAATATTTCCTGACCTTTGCAGAAGCACTTGCCGCTGCAGGTGAGGGCGATACCATCATCCTGCAGTCTGATATCAAAGATGCACTTGATTACCTTGTGATTGATGAGAATGTTACTCTTGATCTGAATGGCTTTACTATGGAAGCAGGTTATGTTATCGGATTTAAGGGTTCCGCTGTGATTGACAGTAGCGAAGCAAATACCGGTAAACTGATTGTTGCTAAAAACAAGGTTGCTTTGGATACCGTCAATAAATCCTATGTACCTGTTTATGTTGAAGACGGCTATGTATTTACCACCGTTACTATGCGCGGTATGTGGCTGACAGGTACAGAAATTGCTACCTATGCCTTTTCGCCCATCTTTGAAACATTGGTGCATAGTGCCCTGTCAAGCGGTGCAGACAGCAGTGCCACAAAGATTGTGGTCAGATTGTCCTGGCAAAGAGAAGACAACTATGTTGCAACTCAAGACTATGTATATGTGGATAAATTTGTAAAGGAAGTAATAGATAGTTACGGTAAGACATATGCAACCGATTATGACAGTGCTTTCGTTGCAGAGATGGGCGGTTCACCCGGTTCCGAGGCATCTGATATCTTTTTGACTGCCGTTATCGTTTCTGATACAGGTGTTGAACTGCAAGGTCAACCCGTTGCTTATCCGACAACTGTAGGCGCATAAAATCCACCCCATAAGATTGTTATTAACAAAGTTTTAAGTGCGAAATATAATAAAGAAAAGACTTGCTTTTGGCAAGTCTTTTCTCTATTTTTGATGGCAATTTAGAGGTTAGGGTGGAGTGCAAAAAGCGCAATTTTGTATTAAAATCAATAGTTGCCAATTTGGCAAAAATTCACAAAAATATTTTATGTTTTTTGTGCGATTTGCACATTGATTTTTGATGCTCAATATAATATAATACTAATATATATTGGGTCTTTATATATTTGTGCCTTTTAAGTGGCATTTTTATTTCAAAAAACAGTCTTGGAAAAGGAGAGTTTTGCAATGAGAAAGATTGCGCTGATCCTGGCTGTTGTGATAATGCTCAGCATGGTGCTGTGCGCCTGCGGCGATACTGCCCAACCCACAGAACCCACACCGGAGACCAACAGCCCCACCGCCCCCCAGCTCCCGACCAATGCCCCCACCGACTCCCAGCTCCCGACCAATGCCCCCACCGACTCCCA
>JAZRAZ010000052.1:0-1270 GCA_045634825.1 Eubacteriales bacterium
CCTCGATGTATACCGCCGGACCGCAGGCGATGCGCTCCGAACGGAAGAAGGACTTGATGAGGTCCGACTCGATGCGGGAGTGGACGCCGTTTTGGCCGCTTTCCTGGCCATTGAAGTTTTTGGTGCAGTGGAGGGGGCAAGGCTGGCGCCTGCCGCCGACACTAAGCCAAAAAATGCCAAAATTATGCCATTTTAGGCGAGTTCGGATACTCCTCTTCTGCTTAATCACAGAATTCTTTTACACAACGCTCGTATGCAGCCACAGGGTCATCTGCGGCGGTAATGGGTCTGCCCACAACGATATAGTCTGAACCGATTTCTTTGGCTTGGGCAGGGGTCATAACACGCTTCTGGTCCCCGATTTCCCCATCGGCAAAACGAACGCCGGGGGTGATGGTCAAAAAGGTTTCTCCACAACGCGCGTGCACTTTTCCTGCCTCCAAGGGAGAACAAACAACGCCGTCCAGTCCCGCTTCTTTGGCATTTTGTGCATAGTGCATAACCACCTCGTCAATGGGTTCCTTAATAAGCAGGTCTTGCTCCATACTCTCTTGGTCGGTGGAGGTCAGTTGGGTAACGGCAATCAGCAAAGGACGGGTACCGTCGGGACGGGTCAGTCCCTCAATCGCCGCCTGCATCATACGTTTGGTACCGGAAGCGTGCAGGTTGGTAATATCGACATCCAAGCCGGAAAGTACACTCATTGATTTTTTAACGGTATTGGGAATGTCGTGCAGTTTGAGGTCGAGAAAGATTTTGTGACCGCGTTTTTTAATCTGGCGCACAATATCGGGACCTGCCGCATAAAACAGTTCCATACCGATTTTCACAAAGGGTTTTCTTTTGCCTTCAAATTTATCCAAAAATGCAAACACCTGCTCGGCGCTTGCAAAATCGCAGGCAACAATTACGTCTTTTCCCATTACTTTACTCCTCCTATAATTTCACTTAAATTCTTGATGCCGTATTTGTCCATTACGGCAGGAAGGTTTTCAATAATATTCTTGCAGGCAAAGGGGTCGATGAGATTGGCAGCACCCACCTCAACGGCAGTGGCACCCGCCAGCATCATTTCAATGACATCTTCCGCCGTGCTGACACCGCCCATACCGACGACATCAATATTTACCGCCTGCGCCACCTGATAGACCATTCTCACCGCAACGGGAAAGATGGCACTGCCCGAAAAACCACCCATTTTGTTGGCAATTACGGGACGGCGGGTTTTTAAATCAATGCCCATACCCAGCAGAAGTCGGATCGTAGCCAT
>JAZRAZ010000053.1:0-3778 GCA_045634825.1 Eubacteriales bacterium
TTGATTTACCGCACCCGCATCCTCTACAATAATACTGATAACTGCTACTCTGGTTTGCATATTTCTGCCTCCATAAAAACAAAAATGCCGTCCCCCAAGGAAACGGCACAAAATCATCAATTTTTGTCGTCGCCTTTCACGCAGAAATTCTTTGTGTCAGGGGATTGTCTTTATTATACTCTTATTAGTAATTATTGTCAATACCTTGTTTTATGGTTTGACAGAATTCTGTTCGGTATGTTAAAATATTGATATTCTGTTTTGAAGGAGAAAAAGTTTCATGTGGATTCCGATTTTATTACTTGCTGTCGGCTTTATATTGCTGATTAAGGGCGGCGATTGGTTTGTGGACGGTGCTTCCGGTATTGCCAGACGATTGCACCTTCCCGAAATTTTAATTGGTGCCACCGTTGTTTCCATCGGCACAACACTGCCCGAAGTTATGGTTTCGGCGGGTGCCGCTATGCAAGGCAGTGGCTCTATTGCCTATGGTAATGCGCTGGGTTCTATTATTTGCAACACCTCGTTGATTGCCGCCATCACCATAGCCATCAAACCTGCCAAGGCAGCCAGAAAAAGCCTTGTGTTGCCGGTTTGCTTTTTCTTTGCCAGTGCTGTGATTTACTGTTTGGGAGCCTATGTTTTCGGTACATTTTCCAGAACGATGGGTCTTGTTTTATTGGCAGTTTTCGTAATCTATATGGTCAGCACCGTAATTCGTATGAAAAAAAGTTCGGATATGGGTCTTACTGTACCGCAAGACGATGCCGCACAAACCGAACAACAACTGGAAACCATCAGCGGTGAAGACTATACCATTGAATCTGAAAAAGCCGGCACCAAAGACAGTTTGTTTAAAGATATTGTTCTTTTAATTTTAGGTGCTGTCCTGATTGCCTTCGGCGCAGATTTTCTGGTAGACAATGCCATTCTTATTGCCGAGAAATTCGGTGTTTCCGAAAAGGTAATCGGGCTTACCATCGTGGCACTGGGCACTTCCCTTCCGGAACTTGTAACCGCTATCACCTCTCTTGTTAAAGGACACGGTTCTCTTTCTCTTGGCAATATTATTGGTGCCAACCTGTTCAATTTGGTGTTGGTCAGCGGAGCCGCCATTACCATCAGCCCCTTTGACCTGCCCGCATCCAGTCTGATCGGCGGTATCAACGCATCACTGGTACTGGACATTCCGATTGCACTGATCGTTATGTTGATTTTAACCGTTCCTACGCTTTGCAAGGAAAAGTTATCCCGTTGGCAAGGCGTGCTGATGCTGGGCATCTATGCCGGCTTCTGTGCTCTGCAGTTTATGCTGTAATCCATCCTATAAATTAAGCCTCTCTGACAAATTTTGTCAGAGAGGCTTTTTACTGTCTATTCAAAAAGATTGGTGGAAAGGTATCTGTCCCCCGTGTCCGGCAAAAGCACAACGATGTTTTTGCCCTCATATTCGCTTTTTTGTGCAATACGGATTGCCGCGTGCAGTGCCGCGCCCGAGGAGATGCCGACAAGCAGGCCTTCCTCTTTGCCAAACGCTCTGGCAACAGAAAAGGCCTCGGCTTGAGTGACGGTTTCAATACAATCGTACACCGTAGTGTCCAGCACCTTGGGGATAAACCCTGCTCCGATGCCCTGCAGTCCGTGCGCGCCCGCTTTGCCGCCGCTGAGCACGGGCGAATCGGACGGTTCTACCGCCACGACCTTTATTTTCTCATTTTGTTCTTTGAGGTATCTTCCCACGCCGCTGATGGTACCGCCGGTGCCTACACCCGCAACAAAAATATCCACTTTTCCCTCGGTGTCCTGCCAGATTTCAGGACCCGTCGTTTGATAGTGTGCCTCGGGATTGGCAGGATTGTCAAACTGCCCTGCGATGATACTGCCCGTGATTTCTTTTTTCAGTTTTTCGGCAAGTTCAATGGCACCGCTCATTCCCTTACTGCCATCACTCAGCACTACCTCGGCACCGTATGCTGCCATCAACTGTCGGCGTTCTTTGGACATCGTATCCGGCATCACCACCACCATTTTATATCCTTTGGCGGCGCAAAGGGCGGCAAGTCCGATACCCGTATTGCCACTGGTTGGTTCAATAATCGTACCCCCTGCTTTGATAAGTCCTTGCTTTTCAGCATTGACTATCATATGAAGTGCCACCCTGTCCTTGACAGAACCGGCAGGGTTAAACCCCTCGAGCTTAGCAAACAATTTTGCCTTTACATTATATTTTTCTTCTGTTTTTTGCAGACGGACAAGCGGTGTTGCGCCTACCAACTGCTCCAAAGACGAATACAGCATAACTTCTCTCCAAAAAAATTATTACTTGTATTATACCCTTGTTAAAAAACGATGTCAATATTGCTTTTTTTAATAGACTGCCTTATAATATATCTATATTCTATCCTTTTTCGGAGGAAATTACTATGAAAATCATTATTGTAGGTTGCGGTAAAATCGGAACAACACTGCTGTCCAGTTTGGTTTCCGAAGGGCATGAAGTCGTCGCAGTAGACTCCTCGCCTTCAGCGCTGGCAGAAATCAGTGATATTTATGACATTATGTGTGTTTACGGCAACGGTGTAGACAGTGATGTTCTCATCGAGGCAGGCGCCAAAGATGCGGATATTTTTGCCGCCGTCACCGGTTCAGACGAGCAAAATATGCTTGCCTGTTTTCTTGCCAAACGCCTTGGCGCACGCAATACCATTTGCCGCATCCGCACCCCTGAATATAATGATAAGAGTCTTTCCTTTTTGCGTCAGCAACTGGAACTGAGTTTGACCATTAATCCTGAACAACTGACTGCCAGGGAAATCTTTAATATCTTAAAATTGCCCGGCGCCTTGAATATTGAAACTTTTTCACGGCGTTCCTTTGATATGATAGAACTAAAACTCAGGGAGGATTCTCCGCTGGTCAACAACTCTTTAAGCGACCTGAGGCAGAAACACAAGGCGCGCTTTCTCATCGGTGTTGTCCGCAGAGGTGACCAGGTGCATATTCCCGACGGTAATTTTGTCCTGCAGGCAGGCGACCGCATCGGCATCACCGCCCCTGCAAATGAAGGTGAGCGCTTTTTCAAGATGCTGGGTGTGCTCAAAAAGCAAGCCAGAAATGTAATGATTTTAGGTGCCACCCATACCTCTTACTACCTTGCCAAAATGCTTCTTTCCATCGGCGCGCGCGTTACGATTATTGACAAAGACCCTTCTCGTTGCAAAGCCTTCAGTGAGGCGTTGCCGGGTGCGGTCATCATTGAAGGGGACGGTGCCACCCAAGAGGTTTTGATGGAAGAAGGACTGACCTCGATGGACGCCTTTGTGGCGTTGACGGGACTGGACGAGGAAAACATTTTGATTTCCATTTTTGCTGCCAGTCAGAATGTGTCGCAGGTCATCACCAAAATCAACCGTCCCTCTCTTGCCGCTATGGCAAACAAATTGGGACTGGATTGTATCGTTTCTCCCCGCAAAATTATTTCCGACCGCATCTGCCAGCACGCCCGTGCCCTGCAAAACTCAGATGGCGGTGAGATGGAAAACCTTTATACCATTATGGACGATAAGGCAGAGGCGCTGGAATTTGTCGTGGACCCCTCACTCAAACAAATCGGCATCAAACTCAAAGACCTCTCCCTCAAACCCAACATACTGATTGCAGGGATTATCCGTGGCAGAAAAACCATTATGCCGACAGGCGAGGACTGCATAGAAGCCGGCGACCATCTGATTGTTCTTGCCAAGGAACAACGGGTCACGGGACTGAAAGATATTTTCAG
>JAZRAZ010000054.1:0-3910 GCA_045634825.1 Eubacteriales bacterium
GATGAATTAAAGAAATACATAGATTACTACAACAACGAAAGAATTTCCTTGAAACTAAAAGGAATGAGTCCGGTACAGTACCGAACTCATTCGCAACTAATTTAATATTTGATTTTGTCTAAACTTTGGGGTTCACTTCAAAATTGAAGTGATTTTTTTATGAAATTTATTTTGCGTTCTTTTTTGCTTTGGCGTTTTGCCAGGTGACCCAAATGGGAGTGGCAAGACAAATGCTGGAATAACAACCGGAAAGAATACCGATCATTAAGGGAAGAGCAAAGTTGACAACGGAAGTAATGTCATTCATCAATGCGAATACAAAAACAAGGAACATTGCCGTAAATGTGAGAACTGATGTGATAATGCAACGGCGGAAACACTGGTTAATGGAAAGATTAACGATTTCATCCAGGGGCTTTTTATTCATATATAATTTTTTGTTTTCGCGGATTCTGTCGTAAATAACAAGGGTGTCATTGATGGAATAACCTAAAATTGTAAGTGTTACAGCAATGAAACCATCGTTCAGCGGAATGCCTAAAATAACAAAAACAAAGAATATAATAAAGACATCGTGGAATAGAGCAATCAAGGCGCAAACAGAAGCGGAAAAGCCGCAAATGATTTTAAAACGAATAGTTACAAAGATGATAATTAGGATGACTGCCAATGAAACGGCAAGAATACCATTCTTTAAAAATCTGTTTCCGATGTATGGCTCGACATTTGTTGTTGATTGGCGGGTGATTTCATTATTTTTATATTCTTGTAGTACGATAGCATCAATTGCATCAAGTTCTTCGGTGCTCAGGCTTTCCCTGCCGGCAAGGCTTACAACCAAAGAATTGGTGCCGTCAACAGAACCGGTCGATTTTTGTGTACTTACAATTCGGTCAGTGCTTTTCTGGATTAATTTAGCAGCGGCATCTGTGTTGATTTCACCGGTGTAGTTATAGGTGATTTTGGTACCGCCGGTGAATTGAATATCCAGTTGTACGCCGTTAATGAAAATGAAAGATATACCGACAACAAAAATGATGAGAGAAATCAGAAAATACCATTTTCTGCTTTTGTAGAAATTAATCATTTTTTTGAACCTCCTTGTAACCGTAGAGTTTAGGGTTCTTGAGGAAGTTGTAACTACTCAAGGAACGTAACATCCATTTGGAAGCTAAAACGCTGACTAAGAAGTTTAGAATAATACCGATAAGTAAAGTATAGCCGAAGGAGAGAACAGAGCCGGTTCCGAAGATAATCAGCAACAGTGAAACAATCAGTGTTGTAAGGTTACAGTCAACAATAGCAGTTAACGCTCTGCCATAGCCAGTATCGATTGCTCCGACCAGACTTTTTCCTTTTCTCATTTCTTCTCTGATTCTTTCGGCAATAATAACATTAGAGTCAACGCTCATTCCGATAGATAAGATAATACCCGCAATGCCGGGAAGTGTGATAGTAAGTCCAAGGTTAGAGAATAATAAAAGTTGAATTGCAAGTTGCAAAATCAGGTTGATGCATGCTACAAAACCAGGTAAACGATAGAAAAGCAGCATAAACACTAAAATGAGAAGGGCGGTAATAAGACCGGCTTGCAACATAACGCTCAACGCTTTGGTTCCCATAGTAGCACTGATAGAACTATAGTTTGAAGAAGTCATTGCATAGGGAAGTGCACCGGCATTGATTTTATTGGCAAGGTCTTTGGCACTGTCTAATGTAAATCCGCCCTCAATGATTGCTTGGCCGTCACTGATCGTTGAATTGACCTGTGGCCAACTGATAGCCTTATCATCCAAGAAAATACCAATATAATCATTAATATATTGAGTGGTTGCATCAGCAAATGTTTTTGTGCCTTCTTTGCTAAACTCAAGTGCAACTACATATTTACCTTCTTGATAGGCAGAGGTGCTTGATTTGATGTCTTTGCCGGAAAGAAGCACTTTTTCAGGAACGGGATCGTTGCCGGTTTCGGTAATTTTTTTACCGCTTGCATCCATCAGGTCACCGTCTGCATCCTTCTTTAATGAACAGAAAGTAAGGTTCGCGGTAGCACCTAATTCATCAATAGCGGCTTGTGCATCAAAATCTTTTTCGTCTGCTTTCCAGGGAAATTCAACAATCACTGCGTGATTGGCACTGTCTGTTGTGATGGTATAATCTAAAATACCTTCACCATCCAGTCTTGTTTCAAAAATTGCTCTGGCAGATTCAAGTTCCTCAGTGGTGGGAGTTACAGATTCATCTGCAGGTACAAAGGTTGCGTTGACACCGCCGCGAATATCAATGCCGGTTCTGATATCATACGCGGATTTTACATAGTCTGTTCCGCTGATAGTGAGGCCGAAAGCAGCTAATGTTACAACGCAGGCTGTGACAGCAAGAATGATAAAGAAAGCCAATTTTCTTGCTGTAGAAACTTTACGTTTTCTCATAATGTCCTCCTTGATTTTAATATACCATATAATTATATATATTTAATTTGACAGTGTCAATCTATATCAGAAAAAAAGATAATAATTTTGCCGATATATCCATATTGTAATAACGGGGTGTTCTATGCAAATTAAAAACTGTTTTCGAAATTTCTTTTATGGATTTTTAATAGGTGTCGCTATGTTGATTCCAGGAGTAAGTGGCGGTACTATGGCCGTATTATTAGGAATATATGATGATTTGTTGTCTGCATTAGCAAATCTATTTAAGCGCTTTATTGATAATTTTTTGTTATTATTTTCGGTTGCAATCGGTGGATTAATTGGATTTGTTTCAATGGCAGGCGCTGTAAAAGTTCTTTTAGATACGGCAAAATTTCCGACAATATATATTTTTATGGGCATTATTATAGGAAGTTTGTTTATGATGTTTTTTGAGGCAAAATCGAAAAAATGTGTTATTAAACTGCCGATGATGATTTTGGGCGCGGCAATTGTTGTGTTTATTAGATTTATTCCAAATGATTTGATTGCTTATGAGGGAGCATCGCTGTGGTTGAGATTTGCAATTATGATTTTTTCAGGGTTGATGTTAGGCGGTGCTTTAATATTACCCGGAATTAGTTTTTCAATGACACTTATGACGCTTGGGTTATATGAAGTTTTTTTGTCATCATTAAATGAGTTTAACATCCGTATAATATTTCCAATTATTTTTTCAACATTGTTTGGCACAATCGTCTTGTCGAAATTTTTATCGAATTGCTTGAAGAAATATACCAATGGCTGTCAAAGTTTGATTATTGGATTTGTTATTGCCTCGCTTGGTGAAATGTTTCCCGGCATCCCACAAGGAAATGTATTATGGTGGAGTCTTTTGCTTATGCTGTTCGGGATAGTTGTTTCAGTCGGATTGGTGTTGTGCTTCAAACAGAAAAGAGCCTGATATCAGGCTCCTTTCTTGTAAAATTCGCAGACTGTATTTAGTGGGCAATCATTACATTTTGGTTTGCGAGCTGAGCAAATTTCTCTGCCGAAAAAGACAAAATTATGACACAATTTAGTTTGGTGCTGTGGTGGGATACAAGCCTTCAATTGTTTTTCGACTATTTCCGGTCTGTCGCTTCTGGCAAGCCCCAGCCGATTGCTGATGCGGATGCAGTGAGTGTCGGCAATAATTGCGGGTTTACCGTAAATATCTCCTAAAATCAAATTTGCTGTTTTTCTGCCAATGCCAGAGAGTGCAGTTAACTCCTCCATTGTGTTGGGTACCTGTCCTTGATGCTTTTCAAGCATAGTTTGGCACATCTCGATTATGCTTTTTGCTTTTCCTCGATAGAACCCACAGGAATGAATGATTTTGCATATATCCTCAAAGTCGGCATTTGCAAAACTTTCCATAGTTGGATACATTTTAAAAAGGGTGGGGGTCACAAGGTTTACTCTTGCATCGGTGCATTGTGCTGAAAGGCGCG
>JAZRAZ010000055.1:0-6465 GCA_045634825.1 Eubacteriales bacterium
TCCGGTCATCCGGGCGGCTCCTTGTCTATTGCGGATGTAATGGCTTATTTATATTTTGTTGAACTGAATATTGATTCAAAGAATCCTAAATGGAGCAATCGTGATCGTTTTGTTCTTTCCAAAGGGCATACTTGTCCTGCACTTTATTCTTGTCTTGCACAAAGAGGATTTTTTGATGCTGAGGAATTAAAAAGTTTCCGCCATCTTGGTGCAATGTTGCAAGGTCACCCAGATATGAATCAAATTCCTGGGGTTGATATGTCCACCGGCTCTTTAGGTCAAGGCATTTCTGCTGCAGTTGGTATGGCACTTGCAGGAAAAATTGACAATAAAAATTACCGTGTTTATACTGTACTTGGTGACGGTGAAATTGAAGAAGGCCAAGTTTGGGAGGCTGCGATGTTTGCAGCACATTACAAACTGAATAATCTTTGTGCGATTGTTGATTCAAACGGACTGCAGATTGATGGCGCTGTTAAAGATGTTTTATCTCCTCATCCTATTGATGATAAATTCAAATCCTTTGGTTTTCATGTTATCGTAGCTGACGGTCATGATTTTGATGCGATTGAAGGTGCATTTAAAGAGGCTAAGACTGTTTTGGACAAGCCCAGTGTGATCATTTTTAACACCATCAAAGGCAAGGATGTTTCCTTTATGGAAAACCAAGTCGGCTGGCATGGAAAAGCACCCGGAGAAGAATTGTATAATCAAGCAATGGCGGATCTTTCTGCCTTGGAAGTGTAGGAGGTAAATTATGAGTAATAAAATGGCAACCAGAGATGCTTACGGTAAGGCACTTGTAGATTTCGCCGAAAAGTACGATCTTTATGTATTTGATGCTGATTTAGCGGCTGCCACCAAGACTGGTGTTTTAAAAAATGCGCATCCTGATCGCTTTTTTAATTGTGGTATTGCTGAGGGCAATATGATGAGTGTTGCAGCAGGCCTGGCAACGACGGGTAAAACCGTATTTGCAAGTTCCTTTGCTATGTTTGCGGCAGGGCGTGCTTTTGAACAGGTAAGAAATTCGATTGGCTATCCTCATTTGAATGTTAAAATTGGTGCCTCACATGCCGGATTATCTGTTGGCGAAGATGGTGCTACACACCAATGTAACGAGGATATTGCATTGATGCGCACAATTCCCGGTATGGTTATCATTAATCCTGCCGATCCTATTGAGGCATATGCGGCTGTTGAGGCGGCGATTCAACACGACGGTCCTGTTTATCTTCGTTTTGGCCGCATGGCTGTTGATACTATTTTTGATGATAATTATAAATTCGAACTCGGAAAAGGCGTGGTTTTACATGATGGCAGTGATGTTACTATTGTAGCCACCGGTCTTATGGTCGGGGAGGCTTTGAAGGCACGCGAAATTCTTGCAGATAAAGGCATTTCCGCAGCTGTAATAAATATGCCTACAATTAAACCGATCGATAAAGATATTTTGGCTCAGTATTCTAAGAAAACTGGTGCAATTGTTACCACAGAAGAGCACAGTATAATTGGAGGTCTTGGAAGTGCTGTTTGTGAAGCAATCGCAGAAGAGGCTCCTTGCACAGTTGTACGCCATGGCGTACAGGATGTGTTCGGTAAATCCGGCCCTGCACTCAAGGTATTGGATGCTTTTGGATTGAATGCTGAAAATATTGCGCTCTCTGCACAAAGAGCCATTTCTCTTAAAAAATAATAATTATGCAGGCGGTCATTTGATTGCCTGCATTTTTCTTTTGCTTTTATCATATCTTTCTTTGAGGTGAAAAATATGAAAAAAGTCGTATGTATGATTTTGATGCTTGTTTTTGCTTTTAATTTCTGTCTGCCGTTTTCGTTTGCCGAAGAAAAGCCTGTAATCGATTTGGATTGTCCGTCTGCCATTTTAATAGAATGTTCAACACAAAAAGTTCTTTATGAGAAGGAGGCAGACATTGAACGGCCCATGGCTTCTGTAACTAAAATTATGACATTACTCTTAATTATGGAGGCGTTAAAAGAGGAAAAAATTACCTTGGAAACGATGGTTACCTGTTCTGAACACGCGGTGTCAATGGGGGGCTCACAGGTCTATTTAAAAGAGGGTGAAAGCCTATCTGTAAATGATATGCTGAAAGCGATTACGGTTTCATCTGCCAATGATGCAGCTGTAGCAATGGGGGAGCATATCGCCGGTAGCGATACGGCGTTTGTTACTTTGATGAACAAACGCGCGGATGAGTTGGGAATGAAGCATACCAAATTTGTAAATTGCACGGGTCTGGATGCAGATGGCCACTATTCGAGTGCTCGTGATATAGCAATTATGTCGGCGGAACTTTTAAAGCATGATCTGATTCGCAATTATACAACTATATGGATGGATTCCTTGCGCGATGGCGCCTTTGGTTTATCTAACACAAATAAGTTGGTGCGTTTTTATGAAGGGTGCACTGGTTTAAAAACCGGATCTACCTCTAAGGCTCTATACTGTATGTCCGCTTCTGCAAAACGGGACGGAATGGAACTGATAGCAGTTGTATTGGCTTCGCCTACATCTCCAAAAAGATTTGAGGATGCAAAAAAGTTACTTAATTTTGGGTTTGCTGGATATGAAATGTATAACAAAGAAATCTCGATTCCTTCAACCATAAAAACAATCGGAGCCAAAAATGAGTCAGCTACTGTTAGTGGAACGGAACAGATAAATTTACTTTTACAAAAAGGAGTTTCTTCAAAAATAAATATCGAAATCAAAATGGAAGAAAATATAACTGCACCAGCCGAAAAGGGAACCAAAGTAGGAGAAATTAATTTGGTGGCAGGTGAGGAGATTTTAAACAATTACCCCATTATTTTGACCGAAAAAGTAGAAAAAGCAACTTTTTTGGATATTTTTTTACAGATATTCCGAGTTTTTTTAACAGTTTAGACTTGAATATAATAATAAAAAATGTTATGATAAATAAAACAAGGAGGTTTTTAGATGTCAGTTAAAGTTAATGAACAGTATTTGCAGTCTTTTATTGAAAAACATGAACGTGAATATTTGCTTCCTTATATTGATGTAGCACACGACCTGTTGCATTCAAAAAAAGGCGCAGGCAACGACTTTTTGGGATGGATGGATCTTCCTCTGAATTATGATAAAGAGGAATATGCGCGCATTAAGTTGGCTGCCAAAAAGATTTCTGAACAATCATCCGTTTTAATAGTCATCGGCATTGGAGGTTCCTATCTCGGTGCAAGGGCGGCGATTGAGTTTATAAATTCACCGCTTTACAATTCAAAGAATAAGGCCACACCGGATATTTATTTTGCAGGAAACAATATTTCATCTACTTATTTGAGCGAAATTATTGAGATTTGTAAGAATAATGATTTTAGTGTGAATGTTATTTCTAAGTCCGGAACGACAACCGAACCTGCTATTGCTTTTCGTATTTTTAAAGAAATGCTTGAAAAGAAGTATGGTAAGGAAGGCGCAAAAGAAAGAATTTATGTCACAACCGACAAAGCTCGTGGAACTTTAAAACAGTTGGCAACTGATGAAGGTTATGAAACTTTTGTTGTGCCGGATGATGTTGGCGGCAGATTTTCCGTTTTAACAGCAGTTGGCTTGTTACCTATTGCAGCGGCGGGTATCGATTTGGATGCAATAATGCAAGGTGCAGCAGATGCAAGGCTTGACTTTTTGTCCAGTGATAATGAGTGTTATAAATATGTAATTGACCGCAATATTTTGCTTCGCAAAGGAAAGCAAATAGAAATGTTGGTTACATATGAACCAAGAGCCACCTATTTTATTGAGTGGTTTAAGCAACTGTTTGGAGAGAGTGAAGGTAAGGATAATAAGGGAATTTTCCCTGCAGGAGCGACATTTTCGACTGACCTACATTCTTTGGGTCAATTTATTCAAAGCGGTAGCCGCAACATTTTTGAAACCGTAATGATGGCAAAAAATGTTAAAGAAGAAATTACAATTGATGAAGTTGAGGGTAACCTCGATGGTTTGAATTTCTTGAGTGGCAAGACCGTACAATATGTAAATGATAGTGCGTTTTTGGGAACGGTTTTGGCACATTGTGATGGTGGCGTACCTAATTTGGTGCTGGAATTTGATGCTTACGATGCGTACCATTTTGGGTATCTTGTATACTTCTTTGAAAAGGCTTGCGCTATTTCGGGTTATTTATTGGGCGTCAATCCCTTTGACCAGCCGGGAGTGGAAGCATATAAGAAAAATATGTTTGCCTTGCTTGGCAAACCTGGATATGAGAAGGAAACCGAAGCAATTAAACAAAGAATTGCCGGTTTAAATAAATAAAGGAGAAAATCTTATGATAAAAGTTATTATTGGAAAAAAGGGAACTGGAAAAACAAAGGCTTTGATTGAAATGGTAAACCAAGAAGCCAAAGAATCTGCCGGAAATGTTGTATGTATTGAATTTGGTGATAAATTAAAACTTGATATTTCTTCTAAAGCCAGATTGATTGACATTAAGAGTTATAAAATTGATGGAATTGCCGCTTTGGAAGGCTTTATCCTTGGCTTGTTTGCCGGAAATTATGATATAACTTCTGTCTATGTAGATTCTATTTTAAAGATTGTCGGTGATGATTTAGAGGCGCTTGGCAATTTGCTTGAAAATCTTGAAAAATTTACTGAAACTTCAAAGACAAATGTTACAGTAATGGTTTCTGCTGATTCTGCAGATGCTCCCGAGAGCGTACTTAAGTTTGTTTGATAAATTCTGATTATTTTATAAATTAAAAAGCGGATGTCCAAAAAGGGCATCCGCTTTTACAAGAGGTTTAAAATGCGTATTGATAAAATCAATTATTATCTTGATATTGCGGAAACGGTAATTGAACGCAGTACTTGTATTCGTCGTAATTTTGGCGCAATCGTAGTTAAAAATGACCAAATCATTTCTACAGGATATAACGGGGCTCCCAGAGGAAGAAAAAATTGTAATGACCTTGGGTTTTGTATGCGAGAAAAGTTAAACATACCCAGAGGTGAGCGCTATGAATTGTGTCGCTCAATTCATGCTGAGCAAAATTGTATTATTGCCGCATCCAGAAATGACACACTGGGAGCTGAGATGTTTTTGGTCGGAAAAAATGCAGATGATGGTGATTATATCAAAGATGCCAATTCTTGTGCTATGTGTAAGCGTATGATTATTAATGCCGGAATAACTGCGATATATATTCGCGATACCAAAACCGAATATAGAAAAATTATGGTATCGGATTGGATTGAGAATGACGATTCTTTGGCCGAAAATTTTGGATATTGAGGAAACACCGCATTATGCGGTGTTTTTCTTTGACAGAATAGTTGTATTCTGCTATAATTTTGGTATTAAAATGTATGGAGCAGTTATGGAACAATTTCGATTAGACAAACTTGTGTGTGATATTTTCAAGGTTAGCAGAAAACAGGCAAAAACTGATATTTTGGCCGGGAATATAACTGTCAATGGTGAGGTCGCTTTAAAATCTTCTGAACATTTTTTTGTTACGGATAAAATAGAACGACTTGGCGTTTTAGGAAAATATCAAAAATATGTTTACATTATGATGAATAAGCCTGTAGGGGTTCTTTCTGCTACGAAGGATCGGCACACTAAAACAGTGATTGATTTGCTACCAACTGAGATGAGGCACCGCGATTTGTTTGTTGCCGGACGGTTGGATAAAAACACAACGGGCTTTTTGCTTATTACAAATGATGGAGATTTTGCACATAATATTCTTTCTCCTAAAAAACACGTTGTAAAAACATATTTGGCAGAATTAAGAGATATTATTGCACCTGAGGCAGTTGAACAGTTTGCTTGCGGAATCAAACTTTCTGATTTTACTTGTAAACCGGCGCAACTTGAAATTCTTGACTTGCGTCTTGTTAAAATTAAAATCACGGAAGGAAAGTTTCATCAAATTAAGCGGATGTTTGCAGCAATTGGTAATGAGGTGATGGCTTTACATCGTTGTGGCATAGGCGGATTACATTTAGATGATTCTTTAGAACCCGGACAAGCCAGGTATATTACGGAATTAGAATTTGAACTTTTGAAGGGTGGAAATTATAATGGATGAAATACAATATCTGTCAAGTGAATTAAAAATTGCGCCGAGCAGAGTTGAGGCCGCTGTAACTCTTATGGATGAGGGATGTACAATTCCTTTTATTGCGCGTTACCGTAAAGAAAAAACGGGGGCTATGGATGACCAGTCGTTGCGATTACTGCAGGAAAAACTTTCATATTTTCGCTCATTAAATGAAAGAAAAGCAGAAGTCAAAAGATTGATTTCTGAGCAGGGCAAATGGGATGACAGCCTTGCTATTGCATTAGAAAAAGCATCAACTTTGACCGAAGTCGATGACATATATTTACCATATCGTCCAAAAAGAAAAACTAAGGCAAGTGTAGCCAGGGAAAACGGTTTGGAACCGCTTGCTGAGATTATTATGAA
>JAZRAZ010000056.1:0-2399 GCA_045634825.1 Eubacteriales bacterium
GGAGGAACAACTTCCATTAACGCTTCCCGAAGTTGAAAGTTATGAACCAACCGACACCGGTGAAAGTCCGCTTGCAAAAATTGATTCCTGGGTGAATACAACTTGTCCGAAATGTGGCAAACCAGCCAAAAGAGAAACCGATACAATGCCTCAGTGGGCAGGTTCTTCTTGGTATTTTCTTCGCTATCTTGACCCGCATAATAATGACGCTATTGCAAGTAAAGAAGCGCTTGAATATTGGATGCCGGTCGATTGGTATAACGGCGGTATGGAGCATACAACGCTTCATTTGCTTTATTCAAGATTCTGGGCAAAGTTTTTGTATGACATTGGTGTTCTTTCTTGCAAAGAGCCTTACAGTAAGCGCACCTCTCACGGTATGATACTGGGGGAGAACAATGAAAAAATGAGTAAATCCCGTGGCAATGTCGTAAATCCTGATGACATTGTTGAACAGTATGGCGCAGATACTTTGCGAATGTACGAAATGTTTATTGGTGACTTTGAAAAGAGTGCTCCCTGGTCAACAAATTCCATCAAGGGTTGTAAGCGCTTTTTAGAGCGTACTTTTTCATTGATGGATATTTTGGAAGATAGAGTTGGTATTGATGCTGATGTTGAATGTGATTTCCATAAAACCATCAAAAAAGTGACAAATGATATTGATAATATGAAATTTAACACAGCCATTGCACAACTGATGAGTTTAATTAATCAAATTTATGCAAAAGGTAGTGTGACAAAGGATGAACTTCGTATTTTCATACAACTCTTAAATCCGTTTGCCCCGCATATTACTGAGGAAATGTGGGAACTTGCCGGATTTGATGGTGACATTTATCATAGCACTTGGCCGGAGTATGATGAGGATAAAACAATTAGTGCTACAGTTGAAATTGCAGTTCAGATTATGGGTAAAGTACGTGGTAAAATTACTGTTGGCACAAATGACAACCAGGACACTGTGTTTGCCGCAGTTAGTAATGACGAAAAACTGGCTGGCTGGCTTGAAGGTAAGCAAATAATTAAAGTGATATATGTTCCGGGTAAATTGATAAATATTGTTGCCAAATAATTTTTTTGAAACAAATATATTGACAAGCCCACCTTTTTTATGTATAATTCTATTATCCGCATTTTTGTGGATTCTTTCGTAAAGCGGAGGGAGGGAAAACCAGTGGCAGAAATCCGCGTTAAGGATAATGAGTCTTTAGACAGTGCTTTAAAGAGATTTAAAAGACAGTGTGCCAAGTCCGGCGTACTTTCTGAAATCAGAAAAAGAGAGCATTATGAAAAACCCAGCGTAAAGAGAAAGAAGAAGTCAGAAGCAGCTCGCAAGAGAAAGTATTAATCTGACTCTACTTTGTGTTGCCAGAATGGGCAAGTACATAAACTGTACTTGCCCTTTGTTTTTAATTAAAACATTCGACATATTTCGACATTTTTTAATGTTTTTTATGCTATAATAATTATCACTCTGTTTGAAAGAGGTGGATAAAGTGGAACATAAAGATATTTCTATCTTAATTGTCAGTAATAATCAAAACAAAATTAGTGAAAAATTACTTTCATCGATGGGATACCGGTTACTTAAGACAGAACATAACGGTTTTGATGCGCTTAAAAGTATTTGCGTTAATAAACCTATGGTTATATTAAGTGAGGCGTTTTTGCCAAAACTTGATTTCCTTGGCATACTTGATAACATTAGTGCAACTAAGGAAACATATGTTTCTATCTGTGTTTCCGAAACCGCAAATGATATTCTTGCTGCTCGTTTGATGAAAAGAGGCGCAGACTACTTTTTTATTCATCCTTGCGATTATACATATTTATCCAGAGTAATTGATGCTTTTGTCGAAGAGAAGTTTGTGCCTGCAACTATTAGTTCCACTACCTCTGTCAGTGAAAAATTCAGAATGGAAGATAGAGTGATTGAGATTTTAAATCATATCGGGATGCCATCAAATCTTTTGGGATATCAATATGTTCGCTGTGCAATTTTAATGGCTTTACAAGATGAGAAGGTTTTAAGATCGGTTACAAAAGGATTGTATCAAGAAATAGCAAATGTTTATAACACAAAGGCAAGTTCAGTTGAACGAGCAATTCGTACAGCAATTTGTGTAACTTGGGATCGGGGCAATTTTGAGGCTCAAACTTCCATTTTCGGATATGTCATTAAAGATTCAAAGGGTAAACCTACCAACAGTGAGTTTATAGCAGAAATCGTACATACTGTATCTGTTCAATCTAAAATATAAAACAGTGCTCTCCGTTTTGACGGAGAGCACTGTTTATTTAAATTTCAAAATCTTCTTTAGAATATTGTTCTTTATCAAGTACTTGCGGTTTAGGAGTGCGTTTGAGCGGAGTATAAAGAAATTTTCTGCAATATG
>JAZRAZ010000057.1:0-3957 GCA_045634825.1 Eubacteriales bacterium
GCGACACCCTTACGACCGCCAGCGGTTACAGCGCGATTGCGACCGAACTGAAACCCCTCAAAGATGCGGTACTTCTCACACAACCTATACACATACTTGTAATTGACATACTCCCAGCCAACAACACCAGCACGGCGGCACTGCAGAAGATAATCGCGCCACTGAGACACATTGCACACCAAAGGAGCAGACCCTTTGCCTTGATGAATAATAACACCACCGCGAGCCGTAATATCACACGACCGAACAGCAAGAACCGCCGAAACCCTTGACCCACTTTCATACAACAACCAAACAAGACACGCCAGCGCGGGCGAGTGGTAGTCTTTCTCAATTAACTTGCATTTCTGCAACACTAAATCATACATTTCCATAAGCATAAGTAATTACCGAGTAACCCCACTTTTTGTCTGCGTGGCGTTGCTTCTTGTTATCATAAGACAAAGATACAGGAATCCAGCGGAAATCGGTATGTCATAGTGTAGGATATTAAGACAACGGGGTGTAAACGGCGAAAGTTGCGCATCAAGACGGGGCTGTTGTTGACGGAAGTCGGCACATATTCAACGGCAAGGACATAAACGGAAGCCAGCATATAAACGGACGGGCAAGACATTGACGGAAGCCCCCGCATCAAACGACAGCCCAGAAAACAACCGCGAACATACACGCCGCCGCCGGGTGGGCGGGCGCGCGTGGATTAGTGGCGGCGCGCAGTGCGGGCGCGTTGGACCGCCGAAGGTGGGCGCAAGTGCGGGCGATAGCCCGCGCTCGCCGACCGAAGGCGGGCGGGTGGAAACCGCGCGCGCGATGCCACAGCGGGCGGAAGGGGGCGGCGGCGGAACAAAAAAATTTTTCAAATTTTAACAAACCGCGAACTTCAAACCGCGAACTTCGCCCCGCTGGGTGGTATCTTATTATAAATCACGGGCTTATGTATTGTTAGTCTTGTAGGACTGCCTTTTGTTATGTAAATATAACGCCCGTTTTACTTAACGGGCGTGTGCCGAAAGGCACAACCAGCCACGAGAATCCACCGCACTACATTTGTAATTTTTAACATATTACAAATGTAACTTAACATAACGAACACGCGACACAGCCCGCACAGCCGACCAAAGGAAAGCACGACCGCCCACAGCCCCACCAGCACCAGCCAGCGGGGTAAAGGCTGGAGACGCCAGCAGAGAGGAAAGCCAGCCCCCAAAGAGAAGCGCCGCCGCGGGTGGGCGGGCTAACCCGCCGCGGGGTGTTGCGCAGTTTGCGAAGTGGCGGGGCTGGGCGCAAGTTGGCGGGGAACTCCCCGCCAGCACGCCGAGCCCCAAAACGAAGCAAGCGCGCAACTCCCCGCCTACCCGCGGGAAAGCGGCGGCGCGGAACGTGGGGGCTGGCTGGCGCGTGGACGATGGCGGCGGAAGCCAAAACCCCGCTGGCTGGGGCTGGACCACCTCACACGGCATAACACAAAAAAGAACGGCACGCCCACAAGGAGCGCACCGCAACAAAACAATAGTAAAAACAAAAATGAAGCCTAACGGCATTGTTTAATGGGTAATGATAAACGGCAAATGTTCTTCCGATAAATCGCATTAACCAAAACCGCTAATCTCTATTCTTGCAAATCCCACATATCTTTGTGTTCAAGATAATAGTCCTCCATACCAGCCCAGCGAATCAACCTATCTTTAACATAACCAAGTTCAAAACCTTGTCGCATACTATCAAATCCATACCTTTCCCCAAACTTATGCAACGACTTTAACAGCATGCGCTCTCGGCGTGTATTATCTTTATGGCACGCACCACGATAACGACCGAACTGACAAGCGCCGAAATCAAACAATTTGAGAGTTTTCATTCTTGTCTTATTCTTTGTATTATCATTGATTTTGAACTGAAACAAGCGCGCAACTTTCTCTTTATAAACCTCCAGCATAGTGTCACTATTCAACACATCACGAAGCCCCAATTTGAATATTTCGCCCGTCTCTTCGCTGTACATTGTAACCGCATCGCTATTCATAGACACCTCCAAACGCCAAACATCCTTATCAGTATCAAGCCCGCACGACTTCCACATTTCACGAATATAGGGTTTATCTTTCACTTCTTGTAACTCTTTTGTCTTATTATACAAATACACACACTCCGCAGACTTACGAGTACCTAAGCGCAGATACTCAAACACACATTGCCATTGCTGAGAGCCTTGAACACAAAACTTTCCGCGCCCGTTATGCAAGTATTTACACGAAAGGAAATCAGCAATAAAATCACGAGGTTGCAAATCACCCTCAAACGAATTGAAGTCAAGTGCCAAATCAAGGCGCGAAATGGACTGCACATTCAAACATAACACGCGCAAGACTTCATTGATATACATATCTCTGTCTTCTGAATACAATACCCAGTTTTCAAATTTGACTATACAGCCACGAGAATCCAGCGCCGAAGAACACGGACGATAAGTAATAACCGCTATGTCCATGCCGTCACGATGATACTTGCACACTCGTTGAAATACCCTTGTTGAATAGTCCAACTGCTTTAACTTCTTACTTTCCCAATTAGTGCCGGCAGAAGAAAGACACCACAACGCCAGCCAATCAATAGATAAAACCTTTTCCATAGATTTATATTTAACATAATGATATATACAAAAAGAAAGGAGTACCAAGTTTAAGCAGGATTTTCAGTCCTCTCTCCCTTGATACTCCAAAACGGAAAAGGTTATGCGCCTATATCGGTGTCACCCTTGCCGTTATCATTACCCACTGCAAATATAACAATAAATTTGATATATCAGCAATATTTCTCGGTCATTATTATAACAAACCCAGCAAAAGCAATGATACTAAGCAAATAGACGTACCAATCACGCATTTGTCAACAAGATGTAAGAAGTTGTTGAACGATAAACGCCATCTTTTGAGCGGAACATCAAATAAGCAGCTGCACCCTCGCCAACTTCTGGCGCATCAACATTTACAACCACAGAACCCGCTGAACGCGAAACACCCGTTGCAAAGCCGAATATCTTCACGTCTGCCAAAGATGTTGCCGAACTTGGAATAAGACCAACCACAACATACGCTTCATCGGTTGCCGCATCGTGAGCGTTTACCAAATCATCATCAAATGTGATTTCAACCGCTCCAGCGCTGGAAATAGTACCCGCAGTTGCATTTGCCGACAAATCGCCGTTTGCGAATACCGCCGCTGGAATGAACGAAGCAAGCGAAGCGGACTCATCAAGCAACTTCTTATTAACAGAAAGCCACTCATTGTAACCACTCATTTTCTTCGCCCAACGATTCCACAGCGGCTGAATAATTGTAGGCAGTACAACACTACCTAACTGCGCCAACTGAGCGAATGTTGTACGATTTGCTACTTGTGCTGTGGTTCTTGGGTTTGCGACGCTCTGCGGAAGCGAACGCATCGTTGCAATACCTTTCCAGCCAGCACCAACAACTGAACCAACTTTGTTACTGAAACCACCGAGGATTCCTTGTTTAATAATTGCCATAACTTCATAATTTAGATGTGAAACAATATTATGTTAAATAGAACTGCGACAAATATACAAACTACCACCGATAAATGTACTTCTTGCGCACATTTTTTTTACGTATTACGCCGTTCTTGCAAAATATTAGTGAACCAACACCGCCAGACACGTCATAAAGCACCCCACGCAAAGCACGACCGCCCACAGCCTTGTCTTGTATGTAGTATTCCGTACTTGATGATGATTTATGACCGAGCGCGACTTTTGCCACTTCTATATCTCCACTTGCTGAATAGACTTCGCGCGCGACACCCTTACGACCGCCAGCGGTTACAGCGCGATTGCGACCGAACTGAAACCCCTCAAAGATGCGGTACTTCTCACACAACCTATACACATACTTGTAATTGACATACTCCCAGCCAACAACACCAGCACGGCGGCAC
>JAZRAZ010000058.1:0-9910 GCA_045634825.1 Eubacteriales bacterium
GTACTTTGTTCCGAAAAGCGCCTATACTGACCATGAAAGGAGGCACATTATGGACCAGACAAAAATCGGAAAATTCATTGCCGCATGCAGAAAAAAAGAAAATCTGACCCAAATGCAGCTGGCAGAAAAACTGAATATCACCGATAGAGCGGTATCAAAATGGGAAACGGGAAAAGCAATGCCCGATTCTTCCATAATGCTCGAACTGTGTGATACTCTCAAAATTACCGTAAATGATTTATTAAGTGGGGAGGTAGTAACGATGGATAATTACAATAAGGAATTAGAAAAGAACTTGCTTGCAATGGTTAGGCAAAAAGAAGAGGCTGATAAGAGAATGCTTAAATTGGAAATCATCCTGGGCATAATTGCTGTCTTGCCGCTTGTCGCTGCAGTAGTAATCGCCAGTATTGTGCCGATGGAGGAATGGAAAGGTAGACTGCTTGTTGGACTCAGCCTGCTTCCTCTTTTGATTGCAACTCCGTTTGCATTAAAAATTGAGCAAAAAGCAGGTTACTATGAATGCCAAAAGTGTGGGCACAGACATATTCCCCAATACAGTAGTGTATTTTTTGCTATGCACATAAACAGAACAAGGTATATGCGCTGCCCAAAGTGTGATAAAATGTCCTGGCAGAAGAAAGTGTTGAGTAAGGAATAAGTCGGTTCCTCGAACTGAGGCACGCTACGTTTGCTTTCTCTTACCCTCGTTTTGCTCCACTCAAAAAATAACCACTTTTATCAATTGGTAAAAGTGGTTATTTTAGTAATTTTTATATTCATATAATAAGGAATTGCTTGAAATTGCTGTTGTGCCGTGTTATACTAAAAATACAAAATATAAAGGAGTGCAAAATGAGATTTTTAAAAATCTTAAAACAAATATATGCGGGCAGTTTTGTTGCTAAAATTGGCAAAAAAATTTCAAAAGCATATGGCAGTAGTCGAATCTTTTCTTTAAATACGGCGGGGGAACTAGATGGTACTTTTGGGTCTTCTATATTTTTAGATAAAGGCAAAGATGAACCTCAAAAAATTTCTATGGGAATTATATCGACGACTTTACATAACCTTGCTCACCAGTTGATGTATATTTCTGTCGGAATGACTTCGCAGTTATTTTTTGTTAATTTTTTATTTTCCGCCATATCTTTGGCTATTCAGCAGCATTATCAAGGCGTAATTATTTTTTTGATTTTTTGTGCTTTGCTTTTGCCTTTATGCTTCTTGAACTTATCAATTCGTACTCTTCTTAATAGTTGCTTTTTAGGTAGATTTTTTAATTTTAAAATAGCAGCGCCCAGCCAAAAACAAAATAAGATTCTCTTGATGATATTAACTGTTTTAGCTGCAATCGGTGGCTTGTTTATTCCATTTCCTTATTCGATATTTTCTGTATTTATACCTATCGCTTTTTTGTTGCTTTTTTATGTCAAACCATTGTTTTTTATTGGATTGATTATGATATGTCTACCCATATTCGGAACATCTGTTTGTATGGTTTTGAGCATTCTGCTTATTTTATCTCATTGGTTGCAAAGAGGTTTGGGAACCATCCAAAAACAGCGCATTGATTACATTGATATTCTCTTGCTTGTTTATGCGGTTTTGTGTTTTCTTGCCGCCATCTTTTCATTTGCTATTGCCGATAGTTTGAGAATTATACTGATGTGGGTAACTCTTTTTTCTGTTGTATTTATAATTTATAGAAATATAACATCTAAAAAAGATTTGTTAATTGTATTCTCCTGCCTATTTATCGGCGCACTTATTGCTTGTGGGGTGGGTATTTGGCAGTTTTTGTCCGGTCAGGTAGATACAACTTGGACAGATACAAATTTGTTTGAAGATTTATCAATTCGTGTTTACGGTACTTTTGCAAATCCAAATGTTTTTGGTGAGTTTTTACTTTTGGTGATTCCTTTTTCTGTAGGGCTTTGCTTATCCCTTAAAAAATTTAAATATAAAATAGCCTGTTTAATGGTTTCAATTATAGCTTTTATTACATTGGCTCTTACATATTCCCGCGGATGTTATGCCGGTATTGCTGTAACCGCTGTTGCTTTTCTCTGGATGTATAATAAAAAAATTCTCGGATTACTTTTAGTGTTTGGGACACCTGTTGGTATTGCCTTATTACCTCAGAATATGTTGGCAAGAATTGCAAGTATGGTGAACTTTGCTGATACCTCTACTTCCTACCGTTTAAAAATATATGAAGGAACTTTTAATTTATTAAGCAAATTTTGGCCAAGCGGTGTCGGAATCGGCGAGCAATCATTTAATCATGTTTATCCATACTTTGGAGTGCAGGAAATTGTAGCACAACATTCTCACTCACTGTTTTTGCAAATTCTCGTGAGTTTCGGTATAGCAGGATTTGTTTATTTTCTTTTTATGATATTTTTGTATCATCGTAATTTGATATCATTTATGAATATCTTGCCCAAAAAAGATAATAACAGATTATGGATAATTATGTTTGCTTCTGTTTTCTTTGGGTTTTTGGTACAGAGCATTTTTGATTACACTTGGTATAACTATCGTGTTTATATGTTGTTTTGGATTATCTTTGGACTTGGGCTGACCGTGCACAAAATATTGAAAAATGAGAGGTGTTTACCGTGATAAAGGTGATGCATTGTATCAGTGACACAAATTTTGGCGGTGCTGGAAGAGTGTTGCTTAATTACCTTAATCATTTTGATGCTAATTCTTTTGATGTTACGGTTGTGGTTCCTAAGGGTAGCAAACTACTGGACTATTTTGATACAAAAAAATACCGTGTTGTTGAATTCGATGGACTATATGATCGTTCCTATGATAGAAGGGATGTAAAAGAATTAGTTAAGGTTATAAAGCAATATCAACCGCATATTGTTCATTCACACGGTGCACTAAGTGCACGCATTGCGGCTAAAAAATGCCATAAAAAGATTGTTTATACGCGCCACAGTGTATTTGACTTACCCAAGTGGCAAACTTCTTGGTTTGGAAAATTATTACTCGGAACCATCAATCAATATTACACCGATCGGATTATTGCGGTTTCACCTGCTGCTAAAGATTTGTTAGTTTCAAGCGGAACGAAATCACACATTATTGATGTGGTTTTTAATGGAGTAGAAAGACTTGATAGAGCGTCTAAAGAAAAATGCAAACAGATTAAAGCACAGTATGGTATTGAAGAAAATGATTTTGTTTGTACGATTATGGCACGTTTGGAAGCATTCAAAGGGCATAAGTATATCTTAGAGGCGGCTCGAATTTTAAACGAACAAGAAATTAGGAATATCAAAATTATTATTGCCGGAACGGGTGAAATGGAGAACGAAATCAAAGATTTAGTTGCTGCATATAATCTTGAAAATTCGGTAATCCTTGCCGGCTTTGTAACTGATATATCCGGTATTCTTTCTATAACTGATGTTCAGTTAAATGCATCGTATGCTGAAGCAACCTCTATGGCACTGTTAGAGGGATTTTCACTTGGTGTGCCCGCTATTGTTTCTGATTATGGTGGCAATCCATATGTGGTGACAAATGAAGAAAATGGATTGATTTTCTCGAAAAATGATGCACAGACCTTAGCAGCGGCAATTTTAAGAATGAAACAAGATACGGCACTTTATCAAGAAGCCGTTGCCAAATCTATCGAGACTTTTGATAAAAAATTCACAGCGCAGGAAATGACAAAAAATATGGAAATGGTATATAGTCAATTTGAAGGAGAGATAAATATAAATGAAAATTAAATGGAACTGGTTAGATACCCTTATTGTTTGTGTCGTTGTGGCATTGATTGCTGGAGTTGCCATCTTTTTTATTTCACAGCGTTCAAATTCAGTTGAAGAGGAACAAGATTCATACCTTTATATTACATTTGATGCTGCCAGAGCTCGTGTTGGGACATATGATACTCTGAAAACCGGAGATGAGATAATGATTTCAACCAATGGTGAGCATTTTGGTAAAATTGTTGATGTAAATATTTTGCCTTCGCGTACCGTTATTTTTAATGAAAGTACTAAAAAATTTCAAGTTTATGAAAACGAAAATTACCCTTATTGCAGATTTACTGTAAAAGTTAAAGGGTATATTAATGACAACAATGAAGCATTTGTTATTTCAAAACCAATTTTATATGATGAAGAATGGTTTATGGAAACAACTGCACTTCGTCTTGTTGCTAATGTTACCGGCATAAAGGAGGTGAGCGCTGATGAATAAGTTGTTTGATAATAATGGAAAATTATTTGGAAAGATTAATTTGCTTGACTTTTTTATTTTATTGATTTTTTCCATTGCTTTAATCGGTGGATGCTATAAATTGTTTTTTGTTGACAATAGTGTTTATACTCCTGAATATCAGCGCGGACAAATTACTTTACGCTTGTCATCAATGCCAAAAGAGCGGACAGAGGTAATTAAAGTTGGCGACTTGATACGTGTGCCAAAAATCCAGGATCTTGGAGAGGTGAAGAACATTACCACCGAAAAACGTATCGACAATGTTAACTCCATAGATGGTTGTGTTTATACGGTTGAAAATCCGTTGCAATATGAAATGACTTTAGTGATTGAAACAGATGAGATGTATTTACGTGATGGATTCTATTATATTGGTGATAACTATAAAATTAACAAAGGTATGGCACTGGATGTGGGTAATGGATTGTTATCTTGTAAAGCAACATTATTGTCCATTGAAGTTGTTGAATAAAGAAAGCGGCGCTGTAAACAGCGCCGCTTAATTTTAGTTATCAAGATAAAACTTTACCAATGTCTCAAGAAGTTCCTCGCGATCAATTTTTCTAATAAAAGCTCTGGCATTTTTATGATTGGTGATGTAGGGCGGGTCCTCGGAGAGTAAATAGCCAACAATCTGACTGAGTGGATCATAGCCTTTTTCTTTGAGGGCGTCATATACCGTGGTCAAAATTTGCTTCATTTGCGCCTCTTTGTCATTGTTAATATTGAACTTCATCGTGTTATCAAACATAATTTATCACCTCAAATTTATTCTATCTTATTTCTTTCAAAATTTCAACTAAAATATTAATTAAATAATCCCCGCTCATATTTGAACGGGGATTGGAGCTGGAGATGGGACTTGAACCCACGACCTGCTGATTACGAATCAGCTGCGCTACCGACTGTGCCACTCCAGCAAAATACTAATATATTTTAACATATTTTTGTAAAAAATCAACTGTTTTTTATCTTTTTATTAATTCCTGTTGAAATATTGCTAATTTATAATTTTTATGTTACAATATTCAGGAAAATGGTGATAAATATGAAGGATATAATTGTTGTTGGCGGTGGTCCTGCCGGTATGATGGCTGCAATCTCCGCCGCTATGAATGGTGCAACTGTTGCACTAATCGAAAAGAATAATAAGACGGGAAGCAAATTGCTTGTAACGGGTAAGGGCAGATGTAATGTTACCAATTTTTGTGATGAACAAACATTGCTTGCCAATGTAGTGCGTAATTCCAAATTTTTATACAGCGCATTTTATCGTTTTAATTCAACCGACACAATGAATTTTTTTGAAAATTTAGGAGTGCCTTTAAAAGTTGAGAGGGGCGGTCGTGTTTTCCCCGTAAGTGACCGTGCGGTTGATATCCGTAATGCCCTTTCAAAATATTTGCTTGATTGTGGCGTTGAAGTGATATGTGATGAGGTTACTTCGTTGAATGTTGACAAAGGTGTAACCATTCATGGAAAAAACGAAAAATATAGTACCAAGTGTTGCATTATCGCAACGGGCGGTCTATCTTATCCTGAAACAGGGTGCACGGGTGATGGCTATAAATTTGCTCAAAAAATTGGGCATACCATAGTCCCGCCTACGCCATCATTGGTTGGGCTTCAGTGCAAAGAAAGTCTTTGCAGAGAGTTAAGTGGATTAACACTTAAAAATGTTGATGTTTCGTTCTATTGCCAAGAGAAGTGTGTTTATAGTGATTTTGGTGAATTGTTATTCACTCATGTTGGTGTATCCGGCCCTACGGTTTTGTCGGCTTCTGCACATTTTGCATCTTTCAAAAACGCAAAAATAATAATTAATTTAAAACCATCGCTTAGTAAGGAACAACTTGATAGGCGTTTGTTGAGAGATTTTGAGGAAAATATAAACAAAAATGTTATCAATGCATTGGATGGACTGTTGCCCAAACGACTTTTACCCATTGTGTTGGAGCGTGCGGGCATTTATGAAAATCAAAAAGTTCATCAAATTACTAAAGAGCAAAGAAGTAATCTTCTTCATCAACTTAGCCAATTTGAATTGACCTTGACCGGAAAGGAAGACATAGAACGAGCAATCGTTACTTCGGGAGGAATAAAGGTAGATGAAATTTTTTCAAATACTATGTGTTCTAAGTTGTGTGACAAAATTTTCTTTGCTGGTGAAGTATTAGATGTTGATGCATATACGGGTGGATTTAATTTACAAATTGCATTCTCAACCGGTTATCTTGCCGGAATGAGTGCTTCGGAGGTTGCTTTATGAAATATATAAATGTTGCTGTAGATGGACCGTCAGGATCTGGCAAAAGTACCTTGTCCCGTAAGGTTGCTCATGCCTTGGGATACATTTATGTTGATACGGGTGCAATGTATCGGGCAATAGGATTATATGCGTATAATCATGGGGTAGAACTTGATGCAATAGAGCAGACCATTGATTTATTACAGAAAATCACCATCGATTTAAAGTATCTGGATGGGGAACAAGTTATTTATTTGAATGGCGTTGATGTATCGAGCGATATTCGCACCCATATTATTTCGGCATATGCCTCTGCTGTTGCTAAAATTGAACAGGTCAGAACTTTTTTGTTGGATCGTCAACGTCAGTTAGCAAATAATAATAATGTTATTATGGATGGTCGTGATATCGGAACGGTTGTTTTGCCGAATGCTGATGTTAAGGTGTTTCTCACTGCATCTCCGGAAATAAGAGCAAAAAGAAGGTTTGCTGAGCTTAAAGAACGTGGTCAAGATATCGATTATAACAAATTGCTCCAGGATATAAAGGATAGAGATTATCAGGATTCTCACCGTAAAATTGCACCGCTTAAGCCCTCTGAGGATAGCATAGTATTGGATACATCGAAACTTGATTTTGAACAGTCGCTTGAGCAGTTAATTAAGATAATTAAGGAGAATGTTTGAATGCGGTTTTATAAGATTTGCAGAGAGATTATCCGTCCCATTTGTTTTTTCTTGTTTCCAAGAAAAGTTTATGGTGCTGAAAGATTAAAGGAAGAAGGGCCACTGATTGTTTGCGCCAATCATATTTCTCTGCTCGATCCGGTGTTTTTGAGTCTTTCCCTCAAACAACCTGTTCAGTACATTGCAAAAAAAGAAATTTTTGATGTCCCGATTCTTGGCACTATTCTTGGTGCCCTAGGGGCCTTTCCCGTTGATAGAGAAGGCAGAGATATAAAAGCAATTCGTACCTGTATGTCCGTACTAAAAAATGGGCGAACATTAGGGATTTTCCCGGAGGGAACGCGCGTAATTCGTGGCAAAAAATCAGAGGCAAAGGCAGGAGTTGCTTTAATTGCTAAGCGGTCTGGTGCAACCTTAATTATGGCACATATTAAACCAAAAGGAAATCGTGTCAGACTTTTTTCTAAAACAAGTATTTATTTTTCTGATCCCATTCAATATGACAAACTTTGTCATAACCTGAATTATGAAGAGGCCAGTAAAAAGATTTTAGATTGTATTTATTCGTTAGGTGAATAATTATGGAAATAATTGTGGCTAAAAGTGCGGGATTTTGCTTTGGAGTACAGCGAGCAATTGAAATGCTTTACAGAGCAATGAGTGAACATAAAGAGAATATTTATACAATCGGTCCAATTATTCATAATCCACAAATGATTGAACAGATAACATCCAAAGGGGTAAAAATTATTGATGATATTGATTTACTTCCCAAAGATGCAATTGCAGTAATTCGCGCTCATGGTTTGCCCAAAAAGGATTATGAAAAGTTAAGGCAGAAAACAAGCAATATCATTGATACAACTTGTCCTTTTGTTGCAAAAATACATCGAATAGTTGAAAAATCTTCAGCGCAAGGTCATTTGGTGTTAATCGGCGGTGATGAAAATCATCCGGAAGTAATTGGAATTCGTGGGTATTCAAATCCTGAGCGATGCTTTGTGTTTAAAGATGCGGAAGATTTTGTAAAATTAACCAAAAACTTTTCACATTGTTTGGATGATTTTGTTGATGTGGTTTGGCAAACTACTTATTCTACAAAAGAATTTAAAAAATGTAAAAAAATTATCAAAAAAGTCTTTAAAAATTCGATATTATATGATACAATCTGTAATGCTACTGAATTAAGACAAGAAGAGTCGGCAGAACTGGCAGCAAAATGTGATGCATTTTTTGTTGTGGGTGGAAAGCAAAGTTCCAATACCAACAAACTGTATTCCATTTCGTCTGCTGTTTGTTCCAACACTTTTTTGATTGAGTCGGCCAGCGAAATACCGATCAAAACTATAAAAGAATTTAAAAAGATCGGTGTCACAGCCGGTGCTTCTACGCCCGACTGTGTAATTGAGGAGGTAAAATTAAGAATGTCAGAAGAAACAAAAAATGTTACGGAAATTAGCGAAATGAGTTTTGCAGAAATGCTTGAAAATTCTTGCAAGACCATTACAACCGGTGAAAGAGTCAATGTTGTGGTTGTAGGAGTCACCCCGACTGAAGTTAAGGTTGAACTCGGCGCTAAACAATCCGGCTTTATTACCAAGGATAATTTCTCTGCAGATCCTTCAATTGATTTGGGAAATGCAGTTAAAATCGGCGATGAATTTGATGCAATTGTTTTAAGAGTAAGTGATGTTGAAGGAACAATTGCACTTTCTAAAAAGAAGTTGGACGCTCTTGCAGGTTTTGAAAAAATTGAAACAGCAATGAACAACAAAGATGTTGTTGAGGGTGTGGTAACCGGCGTTAACAACGGCGGTTTAACGGTTACAGTATTTGGTGTTCGTGTTTTTGTGCCTATGTCACAAACCGGCAAAGCACGTGATTTTGACTTTAATGATTTGTTAAACACCGATGTCAAATTAAACATTATAGAATTTAGCAATATGCGTGGTCGTAAAAAGATCATTGGTTCAATGAAGGCGTTGGCAAGTGCTGAAAGAAAACAAGCACAAGAGGCTTTCTGGGCTACTGCTGAAGTCGGTCAGAAGTTGACAGGTATTGTACGTAGCGAAAGATCGATTACAAACTTCGGTGTTTTTGTGGACATTGGCGGAGTTGATGGTTTGGTACATATAACTGAATTAAGTTGGAAAAAAATCAAGCATCCAAGTGAAGTTGTTAATGTAGGCGATGAACTTGAAGTTTATATCAAAGAGTTGGATACGGAAAACAAAAAAGTTTCTTTGGGTTACAAAAAGGATGAGGACAATCCTTTTAAACTCTTTACTGACAAATTTAATGTCGATGATGTGACAACAGTTAAAATTGTTAGCCTTATGCCTTTTGGTGCTTTTGCAAACATTATAGATGGTGTTGATGGATTGATCCATATTTCTCAGTTATCAGACAAGCGTATTGCTAAGCCTGCTGATGTTGTAAAAGTTGGCGATGAGGTTGAAGTGAAGATTGTAGAAATTGATACTGAAAAACAAAAAGTTGGTCTTTCGATGCGCGCTTTAATTGAGCAAGATACTGAGGATGTTGAGGTTGATGCCGAAGTTGCTGTTGATGAAGTCGCGGTTGAGGCATAATTTCATAATTTTAAAAGCAGTGCAATTTGAACTGCCCCAATTTGTGCAGACAGCACAAAAAAGCACCATATGGTAGTTTAAATTAAAATTCAAGCAACATACTGACTTCTCTTTTCAAGGGGAGTCAGTTTTGT
>JAZRAZ010000059.1:0-5246 GCA_045634825.1 Eubacteriales bacterium
GGAACTGTCCACTCCGCCACTCATTGCAACCAGTGCTTTTTTCACTTAAAAATCCTCTTCCAAAGCCAGAATTTTATTGACACGATTCAGGTGGCGTACACCCTCCTCATTCAGTCCGTCAAAAGACGCCTTCATAAACGCATCTAAGATACAAAGCATGATCTCCTCACCGATAACACGAGCACCCATACAAAGCACATTGGCATTATTGTGGCGGCGAGTCATTTCAGCAGAAAAAGTGTCCGAACAAACCGAGGCACGCACTCCTTTAACCTTATTGGCGGCAATACTCATACCAATTCCCGTACCGCAAATCAGCACACCGTAGTCACTTTTTCCAAGGGCTACCTCTTTGGCGACCTTTTCGGCACCATCTACATAATCATACCAGAACGCGCTGTTATCCTCCGGTAAAATCAGATTATACTCTATAGCGTTCTTGTTAAAATACTCCAGACACTTTGCAACATACGCAACACCCGCTTTGTCACATGCGATAGATACTTTCATTTGTTTTTCTCCCTTTCCCTCTTTTCACGCTCCGCCTGTGAAAGACGCAAATAATGCAGTCCCAGTTCTTTGGCAGATACAGACTCTATTTTCTCTGCGGCTTTCGCCACACTTCTACCCAAAATTAAAGGCTGTTCAAACATTTCAACTTTCATAGCCAACGATTCGCTCAAAAGATGCCTGCCGTCTCCCAAAATGATTACTCGCTTGCCTTGTTCAACAAACGAAAGGATTTCCCTTTCCAATTCCGCCACTGCAATTGCACGGTCTGCGGTAATTTGTTCCACCTTGCCGTTTTCAACCCAAAATGTTGCTGTATAAGTCTGCGCGCGACGCGCATCCATCATCGGAATTACAATTCCGTTTTCCTCTATACAGTTATAAGCAAGGGCGCTCAATGTCGGCACGGCTTTGCAAGGTTTGTTTCCTGCCAAACCTTTGACCAGTGCGCAACCGATACGAAGCCCCGTAAATGAACCGGGGCCGTTGGTCACGGCAAAAGCATCTATATCATCAATCGTTTTGCCCGCTTTATGAAGCGTGGCATCTATTAAAGGCAACAGCGTTTCTGAATGGGTGTATCCGTTATTCTCAAATCCTTCTGCCAGTACCACATCTCCCTCTGTGACAGCAACTGCTGCACTTTTGGCAGAAGAATCCACACTCAATAAAAGCATTACTCACCCACCCTCTCCAGAGAAATAATCCTACTGTTTTCATCCTCTCCATACTCAATGGTGAGTTTCAGATATTGTGCAGGAAGTTCCTCTAAAATGTTTTCACTCCATTCAATCAACAGTACACCCGTGTCCAGATAATCATAGTATCCCGTTGAATAGAGTTCATCGTATCCAGTAACACGGTACATATCGAAGTGAAATATCGGCATTTTGCCACTGTATTGATGCACCATCGCGAAAGTAGGACTGGTAACTTCGTCCTGACTTCCAAGCGCCTCAGCAAGAAAACGGCTGAAGGTCGTCTTTCCGGCACCCAGACCGCCGAAATAGGCAATCACCGTCGGTTTTTCAATATCTTTTGCGATTTTTTGCGCTAACGCTTTGGTTTCTTCTAAGGAGCCAACCTTGTATTGTTCCATTTTCTCACCTCTGATATATCATTTTATCATAAAAAGACAAAAAAACATATACTTTTTAATATTTTTGTTGAGAAAATTATTTTTTTTGTTATAATATAATCAAGAAAATGGCAAAGGAGGGGCAAAATGCGACTGATTTCCTCATTCTTTTTTAAAATTAAAGAACTTTTGTCCCAGATGGACACAATGCTTGCTACATTGACAACCATTTGCTGTGTGTATGGTTTATTGCTTATCACAACGGCGACTTACAGTTTCGGTACCATTAAAAATGTTGTCGTACAAGGAGCGGGTATGGTACTGGGTTTGATTGCCATTTTTGTGATTGTTTTATTGGATGTAGACAATCTTTCTGCCTTTTCCAAAATTCTTTACCCACTTGCCATCGGAATGTTACTGTTGACCCTCCTCATCGGAACCGAGCGTATGGGAAACAAAAACTGGATTATTGTCGGCCCTGTCAGCATCCAGCCCTCCGAATTTGTTAAAATCATTTTTATTATCACCTTTGCAACACATCTAAAGAAAGTGCAAAACTATATCAATCGTCCCAAAGCGCTGATTCCTCTGGCAATTCACTTTTCGGTGCTATTGGTACTTGTGTTGATGCAAGGTGACCTTGGAACTTCACTGGTCTATATTTTTATTGCCATTGTGATGTTAATGGCAGCAGGACTTCATTGGCTATACTTTTTAGTTGGCGGAGTGGGGCTGGTCGTTGCCTCCCCTTTTATTTATGAATATCTGCTCAAAGATTATCAGAAACTGCGCATTTTAGCAGTATATGACCCTTCGGTTGACCCGCTTGGTTACGGGTATCATACCCAGCAATCAAAAATCACCTTGGGTGGTGGCGGTGTGTCGGGCTATGGTTTATTCGAAGGCGTACAA
The DNA here is from genome assembly GCA_045634825.1 of Eubacteriales bacterium. Classification (GTDB taxonomy): domain Bacteria; phylum Bacillota; class Clostridia; order Oscillospirales; family QAKW01; genus Firm-08. The sequence goes on from JAZRAZ010000059.1 coordinate 2,501, forward strand.
ACGCAGTACAGCATTTTGCCCGAAAAGCAAACCGACTTCATCTTTTCGGTTGCGGGTGAGGAACTTGGCTTTATCGGCGTTTCCGCTATAATTATATTATTGGTGCTTTTACTCATTCGCATTCTGTATATTGCCAGAACCGCCACCGATAATTTTAACTGTTATGTTGCTATGGGCGTTGCTGCTATGTTCTTTTTTCAAGCGGCAGAAAACATCGGTATGTGCGTCGGCGTTCTGCCGGTTATCGGCATCACGCTTCCCTTTTTCAGTTACGGAGGGTCTTCCATTCTCTCTTGTATGATGGGAATTGGACTAGTCATGAGCGTTAATTCCAAGAGAAAACTGTCGGGCATTTTCTGGTCAAGGCATCCGGAAAGTCGTATATATTCCACCTATCGATAAATAATAAGGGAGAACACTTTTTAAGGTGTTCTCCCTTTTTTTAATAAGTCATATGAGCAACTATCGGAGAGTGGTCGCTCATTTTTATCTTATCACCGTTAAGCGCATATTCATTACTCATCTTAATGTGACGGTTTACTTCCATCACCGAAGAATTTACATAAACATAATCATATGTAAAAGTACCCTCGTTGACCGGTGCCAACACATCGCTCGGAAAGTATTTTCCTGCCGCCTGCAATTCCTGTATATGCGGTTCATCGTATTCCAAACAGTTATAATCTCCCGTGGCAAGAAGAGGTTTATCTTTTACTGTATTTTCCCAAAAATCTGCCAGTTCACCGGCTTGTGAAAGACGAACTTCATTGGCATTGGATATGTTGGAGGGTGTAAAGTGAGTATTGGTTACATAGATTACTTTTTTGTTTTGTTTATCCCGTAGTTTCACCCATTGATAATATGAAAAGGAATTACGGGAGGATTGCTCGTAATCTTTGGCGCCGCTTTCCAAAAGTTCAAAACGGTCTTTTCTATATAAAATCAAAAGTCCCGCTGACGGATAACCACCGCCGAAAGAGGTTTCCGCTTCATCAATAGTGGCGCGCCAGGCATACTCATCGGAAAGTGCGCTTGTAATAGCATCGTGCCAATCAAATATACGATCTCCCGGAATCCAGTTATAGCCTTCATAATCGCACACTTCCTGCAACCCCATAATATCACAGTTCTGTTCCTTTAAAAATTCAATCACGGCAGGAGCACGTTCAGTTGCATCAGCAAATCCATCTTCATCGGGTGCATAACATAAAACATTAAATGACATACACGAAATGTCTACCGGTTGTTTGGAGGCTGAACAGCCGCCCAACACAAGCGACAAAATACAAACAAAAATCAAAATTTTTTTCATTAAAACACCACCTTTAAATAAAGTATAACATTTTAAAAATCAACCGTCAATTTTAAATTTATAAAAATATCCAACTTTGGTGACTCTTTGGTCGCATTTCCTTTATCTACACGCTATTTTTCGAGGTTTGTCGGAGAGAATATATACAGGAAGGAGGTGCGAGAAAAATGTTTGACAGAAATGAAAACAGAAACAACAACCAAAGCAACCAGAACAAAAACAACAATCAAAACAAAAACAACAACCAAAACAGAAATTCTTTTAACAATTCCAAGCAAGAAAAAAACCAAAACAATTCCAAAAGCGAGCAAAACTATCGATAAGGTCATTTTGTAAATTCAGCGCGGCTTTAATTTGCACGGCGACTGTATTGTTTGGCGTATTATATGCCGTTTTACCGAGTCGTGTTTCGGTGTTCGGGGATGAGAGGGAAAAACTCAACACCCCTCTTTACACTTTGATTCCCGAAAATACCAACAGTGCAGAAACGGCACTCAAAAACGAGTCAGCCTATTCAAACGGACAATATTCTGCCCGTATCAAGATTTTAGGGTTACTTCCTATTAAAACAGTGACCATTGATGTCTTACAACGGCAGGAAATCGTTTTAGGCGGACAGACCTTTGGTATACGGCTTTATACCAAAGGTGTGATGGTTGTGGGATGCGGCAATTTTATCTATCAAGGTAAAAATGTCAGTCCTGCTAGTGAGGCAGGCATACGCGTCGGCGACCGGCTGATCGATGCCAACGGGCAAAACCTCACATCTAACGAACAACTCAGCCAAATCGTTTTGCAAAGTGAAGGACCGATTGAATTTACCGTTGTCAGAAAGAATATGAAATTCAAAACCACCGTCAAGCCCATCATTCCTGACGCTGAAAGCGGCTATCGCTTGGGCCTGTGGGTACGGGATTCTACGGCAGGCATCGGAACGCTGACCTATTACAACCGTACCACCGGCAACTTTGCAGGCTTGGGGCACGCGGTGGCAGATGTGGACACGGGTGAAATTATGCCCAGTGCCCAAGGAGAAATCTGTAAGGCAGATATTACTGAAATTGTCAAAAGCAGTAAAGGCGAAACAGGTCAACTCAGCGGCACATTTTTAAACGAAAATTTCGGAAAGTTACTGCAAAACACCGAGGAAGGCATATTTGCCAAATGTCAAACAAAGGAATTTGAAAATCAAAAAACTATACCCATAGCACTTAAAAGTGAAATCAAAATTGGTCCCGCGCAAATTTATACGCAACTGGACAATGAAGCACCCAAATATTATGATATCAGAATCGAGAAGATTCATAACAATCTCAGTGAAAACAAAAATATGGTGATTGAGATAACTGACCCGAAACTTTTAAAACAAACCGGTGGCATCGTGCAAGGTATGTCCGGCTCCCCCATTGTTCAAAATGGAAAACTTATCGGCGC
>JAZRAZ010000060.1:0-3566 GCA_045634825.1 Eubacteriales bacterium
AAAGGTCGCTCATATCCAGTTGTTCTGCCAGTACCGCGGCAAGATATTTTTCGTCAATTTCCTGACCAATGACATTGTAAAGTCCTTTTTGGATTGCCTCGTCTTTGTCCATATGCTCCACATTCAGCGGGTCAACCAAGGCAATTTTTTCTTGCAACAACACGGCAAGTTCGCCTGCAATCTGAGCACCGTCTTCATAGTAGACTTTATAGCCGTTATACTCTTTGGGATTGTGAGAAGCGGTGATATTGATACCGATAATGGTCCCCAGTTCTCTGACTGCAAAACTCAGTTCAGGTGTCGGTCTGAGTTCATCAAATACATATGTTTTGATGCCCAGAGCACATAAAGTCAGTGCGGTGGCATCCGCAAAGGCAGGGCCGTTGTTGCGGCTGTCAAAAGCAATCACAACACCTCTGTCCATAAACTCCTGCCCGAGAGAAACAATGTAATCTCCGATTCCCTTGGTCGCACGGCTGACGGTGTTGACATTCATTCGATTGGTACCAACACCCATAATGCCGCGCAGACCGGCGGTACCAAATGTCAGGTCACTGCCGAAGGCACCCATCAGTTTCTCCTCATCATTCATAATTTCACGGGCTTGCGCTTTGATAGTTTCGTCCACCATAGGACTGTCTATCCATTGTTGGCATACATCTTTTAAACTCATATGTATTCCCCCTTAATTATTATTACTGGTTTTATAGGTTGCAAGTGCCAAAGCAAGTTGGTCAGGGCAAGAGGTGTTTTTAAATCCGCAACGAATACCCGACAGACGCGCAATCGCCTCGTCGATATCCATTCCTTCCACCAATGCTCCGATTCCCTGCAAATTGCCGTTGCAACCGCCCAGAAACTTCACATTATAGACTTTATTGTCCCGAACTTCAAAATCAATTTTTTGGGAACAAACCCCTTTTGTTTTATAAACCATAATTCATACACCTACGATAATTCTTTACGATTTTCAATACTGCTGGACAGTGTTGCCGCATCGGCGTATTCCAGACTGCCGCCGACAGGAATACCGAGTGCCAGCGTTGTCACCTTGACACCGAAGGGTTTGAGCAGTCTTGCAATATACAGCGCCGTTGTCTGCCCCTCGACGCTGGGATTGGTTGCCATAATGACTTCACTGATATCGTCATTTGCCACCCTTTCGAGCAGTTCCCTGACCGTCAAATCGTCGGGTCCGACACCGCTCAACGGCGAAATCAATCCGTGCAGTACATGATACTGCCCGTGATATTCTTTCATTTTTTCTACCGCTTCAATGTCACCGGGTTGTTCTACCACGCAAATGGTGGCAGCGTCCCGCGTTTTATCCGCACAGATTTCGCAAACCTCTCGGTCTGTTAACCCGTGGCACTTGGCACAATATTGTATGCCCTCTTTGGCGGCAAGCAGAACTTTAGCAAATTCCTCGCATCTGCTTTTATCTCCCGACAATACAAAATATGCCATTTTCTGTGCACTTTTAGCACCGATGCCGGGCAGACGCTCAAACTGCGCGATCAGTTGGTTGAGTAAAGGAATGTTCTTCACCGTCTGCTTTTCCCCTTAAAACATACCGGGCAGGTTCATTCCGCCCGTGAGTGCGCCCATTTTTTCTTCCATAGTCTTGCTTGCTTTGGAAAGTGCTTCGTTGATGGCGGCTGTCACAAGGTCCTCCAGCATTTCCACATCATCGGGGTCGACAACTTCGGGGTCGATTTTTACTGAAAGTAACTCTTTTTTGCCGTTAACTTCAGCACTCACCATTCCGCCGCCCGATGAGGCGGAAAATACGGTTTCTTCAACTTCTGCCTGTGTATTTTCCATTTGCGCCTGCATTTGCTGAAGTTGGCGCATCATATCTCCGCGTTTCATCTGAACGCCCTCGGGAAGTCTTGCTTTCATATCTATATCTCCTTTTGGTTGTTTTTATTCTACTGTGACACCGGGCACCATCAAGGAATCCAGCGGGTCATCTTCCATAACGGGAGCAGGTGCATCTGCAAAACAGATTTGATGCGATTGCCCGTCTACTTTTTTCATCGCTTCTAATAGCGCAAGTTTAACACTATCATTTTCCAGACGCATTTTGGTAAAAACCGATGCTCCAGTAAAAATGATTTTATTGCCCTCAAAGTCAGGCTTAAGGTCTAAAAGCATCGACAAAATATCCTGTCTGCCCTCCTGGCGCAATATATCCAGCGCCATTTCCCAGTTTTTATCGGTATTTACATTGGGCACCGAAACAGGTTTTTCTTTGGGGGCAGGTGTTTCCTTGGGTGCAGTCGGTTTGGGTTTTGCAGGAGTACTTACCGACGGGGCAGGTGCCTTGACTCCGCCCTTTTCCAGTGTCTCCAGACGCGCCACAATGGCGGAAGGGATAACCGAAAGCCGTGGGTCACACATACGCATCAAGGTAATTTCCGTCATCACTCTGCTGTCTGCACATTGGCTGACATCACGAATCCCTTTTTGCAGTGTTTCCAGTGCATCCAGCACCCTGCCTCTGCCCATTTTACTGAGCAATTCACCCATTTTCGCCGCCTCTTCGGCACTTCTGCCGGCAGCCACCAATTCGGGTGCCACATCGCACAGCGCAATATCCCGCAACATCACTGCCATCTCACTGAGCAGTCTGCCCATATCTTTAGACGAACGCCACATATCATTCAAAAAGCGCAATACCGCGGCGGTATCCCCGTCTGCAATCGACTCCACAGCTCCCAGCATTTTTGACGGGTCGCACAGTCCAAGCAACTCTCCGACTGCTGCCGCGTCGACTCTGCCTTCCAGCGCCGTTGCCCTTTCCAGAAGGGAAAGAGCATCGCGCATTGAACCTTGTCCCATCCGCGCCAGCATATTGGCGGCTTCTTCACTTAAATCAATATTTTCCTGTTCTGCCACATAGCGCAGTCTTGCGGCGATGTCCGGCGTGTCAATTCTTCTGAAATCAAAGCGTTGGCAACGGGAAAGAATGGTGGCAGGCACCTTATGCAGTTCGGTGGTTGCCAAAATAAAAATAACGTGGGCGGGCGGTTCCTCAATGGTTTTGAGTAATGCATCAAATGCAGGGCCGCTCATACGGTGTACCTCATCAATGATGTACACTTTATATTTCACAACGGCAGGGGTATAAATAACATCTTCTCTCAGTTCCCTGACATTATCTACCGAGTTATTGGATGCGGCATCCATTTCAAAAACATCGGTCACCGAACCGTCGAGAATCCCTTTGCAAGCAGAACACTGGTTGCAAGGATTACCGTCAGTCGTATGGTCACAGTTGACCGCTCTTGCAAATATTTTGGCACAAGAGGTCTTGCCGGTACCACGCGTGCCGGTAAACAAATAAGCGTGCCCCACCTTGCCGGCGGCAATTTGCCCCATCAAAGTTCTGGTGACAGCCTCTTGCCCTACCACATCACTAAACTGTAAAGGTCTGTATTTTCTATATAAGGCCTGATACATTTTTCCTCCCGTATACAAATCGACGAAATTCAGCACCGCACACCCCTTACTTGCCCTGCCGACCGGTCTTTCACCCATCGGCTTCTCAAAGCAGGCGGACC
>JAZRAZ010000061.1:0-7537 GCA_045634825.1 Eubacteriales bacterium
CTCCAAAGTGTTGCCAACGCACCTGCCACCGTCAGTACTGCACCGATGCCGAGCATCCCCTTGGCGCCCGCATCTTTCAGCACCCCCTGATACTTCAGCACCGTTTGCTCTCGTTCACTCAGACACACCTTGTCCCGTAAAATTTTGTCCCGTTGCTCTTGTGCCTGCTCTTTTTGCACCGATACGCGCTGCAGTTGCTCCAAAATTTCATATAACAAACCCGTTTCCTCGTCCGAGGGACAATCCTCAGCAAGACGGCTTAAAATTTCCGTTTGTCGCTCTTTGAGTTCGGCGCGTTTTTGCTGACGAAGAAACGCCTTATACGCCCTTTCCTTTTGCTGTTGCTCTCCCAAAAGACCGATTCGTTTGTCCAGACCCGCAATTTGCTGCTCCAGCACAGCCGAGTCACAAAGTCGTCCCTTTTGCTCGGCAAGTTCCGTCGTCTTATAGGCAATACTGCGCTCCAGTTCCCCAAGCTCTTGTTGCAAATTTTTCAGTTTTCCCATCTGGCGCTTGGGGGAGGAGTATTTTGCCTTTTCTGCCTGCAAAAACTTCATCACACTGTCAAAGGAAATTTCCTCACTGCCCGTCGTCATCAGATTTTTCATCGCCACATCCATTCCCGCCGTGCGATGAGGGGTATTTTCTCCCTGCCGTATATAGTAAATGTTTGCAAACGTTTCACTATCTATCCCGAAAAAGTGCTCTCCCGGCATAGCAATATCCGTTTCGCCCCCATCATCCAATACGCGCACCTGCCCGCGTCCGTTTGCCTGCTGGGTGCGCTCAATACGGAAAAATTTTCCGTTTTCATCAGTAAACTCTATTGCACCTGCCATCCTGCCGTCACTATCCCAAGGCTGATATTTTTCCAAAGGATTGTCACTCAAAGCACGGCGCGCCCTGCTTTTTTCAAATCCGTAAAAGATAAAGCGTATAAAATCCGCCGTGGTGCTTTTCCCGCTTTCGTTGACATCGCTCCACAAAAACAGTCCGTCACTCAACGAAATGGTTTTGTTTTCAAATTTGCCGAAGCGTTGTATCTCTAAGGTTTGCAGTTTCATTCAAACGCCTCCAATCCCAGTCGCAGTGCCGCTTCATACTTTGCCTTTTGCCCATCGGGTGCGTTTTGTATCAAACCCTGCATTTCTCGGATAAAATAACCGCGCAGCGAGCACTTTTGAGCCTCTTTGTCAAGGGAAAAGGGCAGGGTGGTTTCATTGATAATCTCTGCCAAGGCAGGATATTCCTCCAGACCCGAAGGCAAAGAACAAAGCGTTTGTCCCTGCAAACGAAACCGAAAAATATCTTTCTCTCCGTAGCGGGCGGCAGACAACATCAGCCGACCTAAAATTTCGCTCTGTGTATCCTGCTCACTGATTTCGATACACTCCTCCCAAAACCGTGCGCCACAGGTCTGGATGCGCTCAAAGCGTACACCGCCCTCATCAATTTGAATATCCAGAAAACTCCGCACCCCAAGTTCGTCAAACCCATGGGGAGCAGGGGAACCGGGGGTGCCGACCCAAGTATCGCAAGCACGCTGCGGGTCAACCCCTTTATGAATGTGTCCGAGTGCCGCATAATCCACTTTCAGCGCTGATAATGTCTGCCCGTCAATGCGGTGCAGAGGGTTAGTATCTGCAAGTGAACCGTGCACTACCGCTACCCGTATGCCCTCAGGCAAAGAAACGGCAGAAAGGGGATGGCTTTTCATTCCCTCATACATACCGACCCCGATAAACGACCCTTCTTCAAAAGACATTACCTCGGTCTGTGTTCCGAAAATATGCACATTTTTCGGCCATCGGGCGCCGACATACCCGCCTGTGCCCAGTCTGTCATGATTACCGGGGGCAATCAGAAAGATAAGGTCCGCCTCACTCATCATTTTCTGCACCGCGCCAAGCGTGGCGGCAGAAGGGGCAGGGGAGTCAAACAAATCTCCCGCAATCACCATATATTTTATTTGATTTTTGAGGGCATACTCTATCATCTGACCCAACGCGCCCAACGCCTCACGGCGCACCATGGCGCGTGTTGCAAGTGCCCCGAGCGGAGCATCCAGATGCAAATCAGCCGTATGTAAAAACCTCATTTTGCTCACCTTTTGTCCCTCTGAAAAATATTGTTACTTTAATTTTACCACACTTGTTTTATTTTTTGAATAGTAAATTTGTTGCTTTTATTTTTTTGTTGGTATATAATTTAAGATGTAATATTATCTTTTGAGGTCGTTATGAAAAATTTTGCTTATAAAAAATGGATATGTTTACTGCTGGCTGTCCTTTTGTGCCTGTCGGCAAGCGGTTGTTCTATGAGTGAGGTCAGCACCGATGAACTGATGCGCCCGCCGCAACTCAGCCAGTCGCGCCAGCAGGTGCAAAGCGCCATCAACAAACTGTTGGGCGGCAATCAGACTCTCGTTGCCCCCTCGGGCGGAGAACATCGCAGCAGCATCAATTTAGCAGACCTCAACGGTGACGGGCAAAATGAGGCCATCTGTTTTTGTGTCAACGCCCAAAGCAAGCAAATTGAGGTTATGGTACTTCAAAAGAGTAAGGACGGCTGGCAACAGCGCGGCAAATTTGCCAGTGATGCCACCGCCGTGGAACGACTGGAGATTGCCGACCTCAATGATGATAGTTTGTCGGAACTGATTATCGGCTGGAGTTATCTTGCCGGCAGTGAGCGCACCCTGCAGGTACTGCAGCTTTCAGACAATGCGCTGTTTTCCCTTTATAATAATCGTTGCTCTCAATATCAGTTGATTCAAGACCCTTCTCCCCGCATCGTTTCCATTGACTTAAGCGGTCACGCGGCATCTCTTTTAGGGTATAAAGGCCATAAGTTTGCCTCTCTTTCCTCGGTGCCCATCGACCCGCGCATTATGAACTTTACCGCGGTCACTACCGCCCAAACGACGCTGGGACAACCGGCGGTATATCTTGATGCCAAACTCGAAGACCAGAGTTACCACACCGAAATATTGGTCATCGCCGAGGGAGAATATCTGGAAAACAAACTCTTTACCGATGGTGACGGTGTCCGACGTGCACTGAATATCTGTTGCACCGACATTGATGCTGACGGTCTGCCCGAAGTCCCCCAATGCGCCGCGATGGAGCAAGGGGAAGGCGCAGGATATTACACCTATTGGTCTAAATTTGACGGCAAGCAACTGCTGGAACCGCTGACTACCTTCACCGCCCCGACCGACAGTTTTTATTTTGTCTATCCGGAGCAGTGGATTGAAAAAGTTTTTGTCCGTCAGGACAGTACCTTGCAACGCCTTTATCATTTTGTAACACCGTCAGGGCAGGCGCTGTACTCCTTGCGGCTGTTTACCCCCACTGAGTTTTCCGAAATTCATCCCGCAGAGGGTTGGGTAATGCTCAGCGAAAGTGCTGACAAAGTAATTGCCTATAAAAAAGACCAGTTTGCCGACAAACGACCTTTTAATAAAGAAGACTGGTCGGCAGCCGTGCACACTTATTAAAGAAAGAGGTTTTTTGATGAAAAAGTTATTGGTTTTAGAGGACGAGGAGGCCATTCGCGCTTTTGTCGTTTTAAACTTAAAACGCGCAGGATATGATATTATCGAGGCGGCTTCAGGGGAGGAAGCGCTGGAAAAATATGACCAAAATCCCGATATTGATATTGCGGTGCTGGATGTAATGCTCCCCGGCATCAGTGGTATCGAAGTGTGCAAGACACTCCGCGCCTCCAACCAGAAAATCGGCATCATTATGCTGACTGCCAAAGCGCAGGAAACCGACAAGGTAGAGGGACTGATGAGCGGGGCAGACGACTATCTTGCCAAACCCTTTTCACCGCTGGAACTCATTGTGCGCGTAGACTCTCTGTACCGCAGAGTACAACTGATGAAAGGGCAGACCAAAACCGACACCGAACTGACCTTTGGTCCCTTTTCACTCAGCACCACCAGCCGAATTCTTACCAAAAACGGTGAAAAAGTGGAAATTACACAGGTGGAATATCTCATTTTAAAATACTTTCTTTCGGCACCCGGCGTTGCGCGCACCCGTGAGGACATTTCGGCAGCCGTTTGGGGTGACTCGTTTGGCGGTGACCGCCATAAAATCGTCGATGTCAACATTCGCAGACTGCGTATGAAACTGGAGGATGAACCCAGCAATCCCGCCTTTTTACAAACGGTTTGGGGATACGGCTACCGCTGGGGGAAATAAGATATGAAAAAACTGATTTCTTTGGAGTCAATGAGACCCCGTCAGGCTTTGGCGTACCTGAAAAGAATGTTTTCCTCGGGCATTACGCGCCGTTGGCTGAAAAACGTCTTTGGAACGGTACTGCTTGCCACCATAGCGGTGGTCATACTCTTTTGTATGTTCGCCCAAAGTTCCTACTATAATATGCTTTCCGCGCGCCTTCGTGCCGACGCGCAAAATGTAGGGCACTACTACACTAATTTCATCACCACCGACTCTTTTGAAACAGCGGCGCACGCTATGGTTGAAGATTTTGAGGACAAAAATTTGATGGAAATTCAAATTTTTGATATAGAAGGTAATGTAGCGGTATCCTCGTCGGGCTTTCCGATGGGAGAGGTGTACGATACCCCCGACCTTATCAGCGCCAAAGCAGGAAAGGCAGGACATTGGCGCGGAAAACTACCGCCCACACAGGAAAAAGTGATGTCCTACTCCTTGCCTTTAAAAGATGAATACGGCAACATTCAAGGCACCGTGCGCCTGCTGACCACGCTGGTTCTTGCCGATGATATGCTAGCAGGTCTTTACTTTTTCATAGCCCTGCTTGGTTTTGGCATTATTTTGCTGACGGGACTGAGCGGTGTATATTTCATCAAGTCCATCGTTGTGCCCGTAGCACTGATTACCGATGCTGCCAATGCGATAGCCAAGGGCAATATGACCCAGCGCATCGAAATAGATAACAACGAAGACGAACTGGATAATCTGTGCGCCACCATCAATACGATGGCGCAGGAACTGGGAGAGAGCGAAAAGGTCAAAAACGACTTTATCAGTTCCGTTTCCCACGAACTACGCACTCCGCTGACCGCCATTCGAGGCTGGAGTGAAACGATGATTGCCACACAGAGTGAGGATATGGACCCCACCACCCGTCGCGGTATTGAAGTTATTTATAAAGAAACCGAGCGACTGAGCAAACTGGTGGAGGAACTGCTGGACTCCTCGCGGATTCAGAACGGCAGATTTAAACTGATGGTCGCCCCGACCGACATTGTCGCGGAGTTTGAGGACACGGTATTTATGATGATGGAGCGTGCACGCCTTGAAAATGTCACCATTGAATACGAGCCGGGACCCGACAGCGTGGAGATATTGGGGGACAAAAACCGCTTAAAACAAGTATTTTTCAATATTATTGACAATGCCATCAAGCACTCCGAGGATGACGGCAAAATACAAACCGCCGTCACCTTGAATGAAAACAGCGTTTGTATTACCATCGCCGACCACGGCGAAGGCATCAGTGAACAGGATTTGCCCTTTGTAAAACAAATGTTCTATAAAGGACACTCACAAAAACGCGGCAGTGGCATAGGACTGGGCGTAGCAGACGAAATCATCAAGCGCCACAGCGGTACGCTGGACATCGCCAGCGTAGAGGGGCAGGGCACCACCGTTACCATCACCCTACCGCTCGGCGAAGAAGCATTAAATTAGGAGGGTGAATTATGGATTGGACATTACTTACCTATCTGGTTGCCTTACAACAACACACGGTTCTGGCAGTATTTGCCGAACTTATCACCATTTTAGCAGAAGACACTATCATTATTTTGGTCGGTGCCTTTTTGTATTGGTGCATTGATGCCAAAAAAGGTCAACGGATGGCACTTTCTGCCGTCGGCGGCGTCTTTTGGACATTGGGACTGAAAAACTTTCTCAAAATACCGCGTCCGTGGGACCTTGGCATCATCTCCAAAGAACAGGTGTTGCGCGATACAACTGCCACCGGCTATTCTTTCCCCAGCGGGCACACCACGGCAGGCGCCAACATTTACGGCTATTTTGCCTCGGTAGCAAAAAAATGGTGGGTAAAAGTGCTGTTGTGGACACTGGTCGTACTGATTGCCCTCTCGCGCATCTTTTTGGGGTGCCACACCTCGTTTGATGTGTTGGCGGCAATTCTCATCAGTGCGGTATGGATTTATGTTGCAGGCTTGATTTTTGACCGTCTGCTGCCCAAAAGTGATTGGTATGTCTTTGTTTTTGCGCTACCAATGCTGTTTGCACTTGGTTCTCTTTTTACGGGATTTGACGAAGATGTTGTTAAAATGGGCGCTTTCGGTTTTGCCGTACTGGTCGGCATCTTTATCGAGCGCAGATATATTCATTATGAAGTAAAAGGCACCCGTCTTTCCAAGGCAGTGAAATTCATCATTGGTGTTGCGGTACTGGCGGCGCTGAAATTCTGGCCCAAAGCATTTGGTATTTACGATATCTTTTCTCTCAAATGTTTCAATTACGCGCTGATTGCCCTGTGGGTCAGTTGCATCTATCCCACCATTTTGAAAAAAATCAAAAAATAGGTCGCATTTTGTAAACCATTTTCATTTTTTTTGATTTTATAAAACCCCGCTAACCGTTGGGCGCCAACGGTTAGCGGTGTTTTCTTGTCGCATTTTGTCGCACGCTTTTTGTTGCAAAACGGCATATTTTTTGTTAAAGTCAAATCAGAAAGGGGCACCAAAGTATGACACAAACAAACTCTTTGCCCGATGAAATTTTGGATTTTTTTGCAGAACAAAAGAAACCTATGGGCACAGAAATTCGGCAAATTGCCGTTTCTCTCATTTTCTCCTCACCGCATCAGACACGCCGCAACTTTGCCCCCGAAGAACTGGGCGCACTGGCACAAAGCATCTTAAGTTGCGGCATTTTACAACCTTTGGTAGTAACGCCGTCAAAACACGGTTTTGTTTTGGTGGCGGGCGAACGCCGACTCCGCGCGGCAATTATGCTTGGAATGAAAGAAGTGCCTTGCATCGTTTATGAGCGTTCCGACGAGGACTGCGCCCTTGCCACCATGGCAGAAAATCTGCAACGCCAAAACCTTTCCTTCTGGGAGGAGGCACACGGGTATAAACTATTGCTGGACAAATTCAGTTACACCCAAGAACAACTGGCGCGCCGAATGGGCAAAACCCAATCGACGATTGCCAACAAACTGCGCCTGTTGCGCCTTTGTCCTGAGGTGCAAAACCTCCTTGCCGCCGCTGACTTGAGTGAACGGCACGCCAGAGCACTTTTGCAACTGGAAGGCACGGAAACACAACTCTCTGCGGCGCGCACCATCATCGAGCGTGGCTACAATGTTTCCCAGACCGAACAGTTTGTTGCAGGACTTTGCCGACCCAAAGCCCCCAAAAGCAAACCCACCCCTCTGGTACGGGACCGCCGTATTTGCCGTAATACTCTTGACCGCGCCGTCGGTCTGATTCGTAAGGCAGGCATCAAAGCAACCACCCGTACCAACGAACAAGACACCTATATCGAATACATTG
>JAZRAZ010000062.1:0-1282 GCA_045634825.1 Eubacteriales bacterium
AAATTCGCGAACTTCTGTATGAGGATATCACTCAAAAGGCTGTTTCATATGGTATCGCTTTTGCTGATGTAGAGGAAATTGATCAAATGAATATCCTCAATGCTGCGCTTCTCGCAATGCGCAGAGCGATTCAACAGTTAAAAACCGAGCCTGATTATTTGTTAATTGATGGTAATGTTTCCAGGGGTTTTAGCGGAAATTTTAAAACAGTGGTGCACGGTGATTCTGTCAGTCCCAGTATTGCTGCGGCGTCTATTTTAGCCAAAGTATCGCGCGACAGGTTGATGCAGCAGTTGGATGAAAAATATCCCGAATATCAACTGGCAAAACATAAGGGATATTGTACGAAACTACATAAGGAACTTTTACTACAATATGGTCCTTGCGAGATTTACAGAAAATCTTTTTTGAAGAAAATTTTAAAATAGGTTATTGTATGGACAAAAAGCAACTTGGCGTTTACGGAGAATTGATTGCCGCACGCTATTTAAGGCGTCGAGGATATGAAATTTTGCAAACGAATTTTTATAGTCGTTTTGGTGAGATTGATTTGATTGCACAAAAAAAGGATACTATTGTATTTGTGGAAGTTAAAACAAGAGATGCTGGTTCACTGGAGCGACCGGCATACGCTGTGACACAACTAAAGCAACAAAGAATTAGGAAAACCGCACTTTTTTATTTATCTGCCTTAGACAAGGAAATAAATGTGAGATTTGACGTTGTTGAAGTGCTTGTGTTCACAAAGGGTATCAAAAAAGTAAAAATTAATCATATTATATCTGCATTCGAGTGAGGTAATTATGTTATCTTTTGCTGATCTTCATTGCGATACTCTTTTTAGGTGTTTTAATAAGAATACTGATTTGTCTGATACTTGCTTGCATATTAGCGAGCAAACTTTTAGACAATTTGATTCATACATACAAGTTTTTGCTCATTATATTCCGGAAGAAACGCCGAATAAATGGGAGTTTTTTCAAGAGTTTTTGCAATATAGTAAGAGAATATTGAATAAAGCCGAGTTACCGGTTTTTATAGATTCAAGCAATCTCGACCAAAAACATATTGCTGTTTTGTCGGTCGAAGGCGGAGATTTTTTCAAAAATGTAAATGAAGCACAAGAACGATTACCGTTTATAAAACAAAACAATATTATTTTGTTTTCAATGGTTTATAATCATAGAAATTTGTTGGGCTGTGGATGTGCTGAGAAGCAAGACACGGGTTTAACAGATTTGGGCAAAAATGTTCTTGAACTTTTAGAGCAATATGGAATCAT
>JAZRAZ010000063.1:0-4243 GCA_045634825.1 Eubacteriales bacterium
GTATGCCCAGTTCATTTTGAATCGGCACCACAATTCCGCCTTTGGCGCTGCCGTCCAATTTGGTTAAGACGACACCGGTAATGTCAGTAACCTTTTGAAACTCTTTTGCTTGGTGCACTGCATTTTGACCTGTTGTTGCATCTAAAACCAACAAAACTTCTGTTGATGCATCGGGCAGTTGCGTTTGGATGACCTTATAAATTTTCCCAAGTTCATTTAAAAGATTAACTTTATTATGCAATCTGCCTGCGGTATCACAAATAATAACATCACTTGCTCTTGCTTTCGCTGCATTTATGGTATCAAATACAACAGCCGCGGGATCAGCGCCTTGTGCTTGCTTAATAATATCAACACCAATTCTATTCGCCCAGGTAACAAGTTGTTCGACAGCTGCCGCGCGAAATGTATCTGCGGCACCTAAAATTACCTTTTTCCCTTGCTGTTTAAAGTTATTGGCAAGTTTTGCTGTTGTGGTAGTTTTACCAACACCATTTACACCAATCATCAAGATAACCGACGGCTTGCTTTGGGTGCGAAGTTCTGTATTGGCTGAAGACATCATTTCAGTAATAATATCTTGAAGCGCTTGACGAATCTGTTCCGGCTCCTTAAGTTTTCCCTCTTTGGTATGAGCACGCAATTTCTCAATAATTTCAAGAGAAGTTTCAACCCCTAAATCAGCTTCGATTAAGGCTTCCTCCAGTTCATCAAACAGTTCCTCATCAATTTTTCCAAAGGCTTTGAGCACATTGTCAAGTTTTTCATTTACATTTTTTTTGGTTTTGGCAAGCCCTTTTTTAATTTTCTCGAAAAATCCCACCTAAAATACCTACTTTACATTCAATTTAAGTTGTTTTTCCATTTCACCGACATTGATAGTCAGAAGTTTAGATACACCTTTTTCCTGCATAGTAACGCCATACAGCACATCGGCTTCTTCCATTGTACCGCGTCGGTGTGTTATGGTTACAAATTGTACTTTATCGCTAAATCTTCTCAAGTATGCTGCAAATCGTGCCACGTTTACATCATCCAGTGCCGCCTCAATTTCATCCATAACGCAAAACGGCGTGGGACGAATTTTTAAAATAGCAAAATACAATGCGATGGCGCTAAAGGCTTGTTCCCCGCCCGAAAGAGAAAGAATATTTTTAATAATCTTTCCGGGAGGAGCAACCTTGATATCAATATTACAGCCGAGAACATCATCAGGGTCCTCCAAAATTAATTCTGCCCTACCACCACCGAACAGTTCTTTAAAGATGGCATCAAATTGCTCATTAAGCATAGTAAAACTTTCTGTAAAGATGCTCTTCATTTGTGATAGCAATTCAGTAATCAATTTTTCAAGGTCACGCTTGGACACCGTTAAATCATCTACTTGTTCTTTGAGAAAATCGTGCCGTTTTTTCACATCAGCATATTCTTCGATAGAATCAAGATTAACATTTCCTAGTGCACGCATTTTATTTTTAAGTTCAGTTGCTCTCTTTTTAGAGGCAGAAATATCTTCAAGTTCTACCCGCTTTTTATCTGCTTCTGTCACGGTCAAATTATATTCATCCATCAATTTTGCAATCAAGGACTCGCTTTGCTCGGTTATGCTGACCAAACGATTTTCAAGTCTTGTCGTTTCTGACAAAAGTTTTTCTTTCACCGAAAGTTTATCTTTTTGCAAACTACGCAGCATTGTTTGTTGCTTCTCATTATCAGCGCGATTTTTAATCAAAGATTCCGATTTTGCTGCATAGTTGCTAATATCATTCTTGCACTTCTCTAATTCTTGTTCCAGAATCACCTTTTCATCATTTGCCTTATGCATAATGTTTTTAGCATTCTCAACTGCTTGCAAACGATCACCTTTATCAGCAGTCACCTGATCCAACTGAAGTTGGTACTGAGCAATCATATTATCAATACCTTCAATTTCCTTAAAGATACCGCTTTCATTTAATTGACACTCAATTATATCAGACTTGACCCGTTCGGCTTTCTCCTGATTTTCTCCGCTCAAATTTTCAAGACTGAGCAGTTGCTGCTCAGTTTGCTCCATACGCTCATTCAGCGTTTCCATTTTAACAGATGTTTGCTGCAGATGAGCACTATGTAATTCGATAGCAGCGTCACACTGAGCAATATCATCTGTCATATTCTGCAAAACAGCCTGATGAGACTCCAGAACAATCTGTTTGTTTTCTTTTAGATGGTTTAAAGTCAGAATTTGCTCATTAAGTGTTTCTTTCTCAGCATTTAAGCCATCCATCTTAGCATCAGCAAGTGCATATTCTTCTTTTGCTTTGAGGGCTGCCGCTTCTTTATCAGCAGTTAATGCTTCAGCCTCACTGAGTTCTTTAATTACTTTTTCAAGTTCCAAGCCACGACTTAACAAACCGCTGCTGTGCCCTGCCGAACCGCCCGTCAGTGAACCGCCGGCGTTAACAATTTGTCCATCCAAAGTTACTATGCGGAACTTGTGCTCGGTTTTGGCTGCCATAGCCGTCGCATTATCCAAATTATCAACCACTAAAATTCGGCCAAGTAAAAAATCAACCGCCTTGGAATAGTCGGTTTCTACCAGTTCACAAGCAAGTCCGATAAATCCGTTATGTTTTTTAAATTCAGTTGCGCTTAGTGTTTTGGGTTTAATTGTATCAAGCGGCAAAATCGTTACTCGTCCACCGTTTTGTGATTTCAAAAGAAAGATTGCTTTCTTTGCATCACTTTCGGTTTTTGCTACAATATTTTGAATAGCACCACCCAAAGATGTTTCAATGGCTGTGATATATTTCTGCGGAACACGAATGAGTTGCGAAATTGAACCGCAAATCCCGTTTAGTCTGCCGTTCTCCGCTTCGCGCAAAACCATCTTAACACTGCCCTGATAACCCTCCAGGTGTTTTTCCATATCCTTGAGCATCTGAAGACGGTTATTCTTTTGCGTATGCAGATTTTGCGCGTGTTCAAGTTCTGCTTGCGCGCGCTCGTATGCCTGCAATTTGATGTCACTTAAACGTTTAAAACCGCTTTCAATATTAGCCAGTTCTTGTAATTTCTCATCACACTGTTTAAGTTGCAAATCGACATCTGCAATTTCAGACTCGATTTGTGTTACTTCAGGTTTTTTCTGTTCTAAATTAGTAACAGTTTCCTCTTTATGTGCCATCAAAGAAGTGATTTGCGTTTCGATGGAAATAGCCTCAATCTTCAAGTTGTTTTTCTGTTCAGCAAGACTGGCAATTTCTTCACGAATTTGCTGTGTCCGATGCTGTTGTCCCTCGTTTTTAACAGAAAGTTCATCCAACTCTTTATATAACGCTGCCATTTTGTCTTGGCAACTCTGAATTTTTGCTTTCTTTTCATTACTCTGTGCCGTGCACTCCGCCATTTTTGCAGAAATTTCAGTTTTGCGGTCATCAATGGATTTCATTTCCGTTTCGCTTTTTAAAATATCCTGCTCCATATAAGAAATACGGCTTACCAAAACAGCAATATCCGCTTGCTTTTCGGCAACACTTTCCTCTGCCGCACTTACTGCCTGACGCACATTTTCGATTTCGATATTAATTTCTTGGTTTGATGAAAAAGATGTGCTGATATCACGGTCAATATTATCCAGTTCTTTGCTCACATCCGATAGTTGACCTGCGGCAATAGAATAATCTTCTTTCAGTTTGGCACTGCCTTCTTTGATTTTTTCTATTTCATACATCCAAAGAGAAATGTCAAGCGTTGTCTTTTCGTCACGATATTCAAGATATTGCCTTGCCTTTTTGCTTTGGGTTTCCAAAACCGGTAGGCGTTCACTGAGTTCTCCCAGAATATCATTCAATCTTACAAGATTATCTTCTGTGGATTGCAGTTTTCTCGTTGCTTCGTTTTTACGGTAGCGGTATTTAGAGATGCCGGCGACTTCTTCGATTACAGATCTGCGGTCATCACTTTTTGGGGACAAGATTTCTGCAATCTTACCCTGACCAATTATTGAATAACCGTCTTTACCCAGACCGGTATCCAAAAAAAGTTCATTAACATCTTTTAGGCGCACTTGTTGTTTGTTAATAAAGTACTCACTCTCACCGCTTCGATAGTAGCGACGAGAAACCGTCACTTCATTGTATTCAACCGGAAGTGCGTGGTCACTGTTATCAATCGTAAGCGAAACCTGCGCAAATCCTTGCGGACGACGCTTGGCGGTGCCTGTGAAAATAACATCCTCCATTTTACCGCCACGCAAGCTTTT
>JAZRAZ010000064.1:0-12578 GCA_045634825.1 Eubacteriales bacterium
CGTGAAACATTTTTTGTGTTCTACGTGGAACATTTGCAAAAAAATATAAAATTTCACAAAAAAGGCTTTAAAAAAATATTCTGCTGTGCTATACTATTGATGCATAATATAAAATATTAATAGGAAATAAAAATATGGGAAAAATAATTGCTATCACCAACCAGAAGGGTGGCGTCGGCAAAACCACCACCGCTGTGAATCTGGCGTGTTCGGTGGGAGAAATGGGCAAGCGGGTTCTGCTCGTTGACTTTGATGCCCAAGCCAATGCCACCAGCGGTTACGGCATCTCGCGCAAAACGCTTGAAAAGTCAGTATATGATGTGCTGATGGGTCAGGCAGATGTGCGCGACTGCATTTTAGAAACCAAAGCCACCAATGTTTCCATTCTGCCTGCCACCAAAGGACTGGCAGGAGCAGAGATTGAACTGGTGGATATGGAGCACCGCGGCACCAGACTCAAAGCCGCACTGGATGAGGTGCGCCACTTATATGACTACATTTTTATTGATTGTCCGCCCAGCATCGGACTGTTGACACTTAATGCGCTCAATGCCGCCAATTCCGCATTGGTGCCCATTCAGTGCGAATACTTTGCGCTGGAGGGGCTGAGTCAGTTGATTTCGATTATCAAGAAAGTCAAACAAAGTTCCAACCCCTCACTGCATTTAGAGGGCGTACTGCTGACGATGTATGACGGCAGACTCAATCTGACCTTGCAGGTCAAAGAAGAAGTCAAAAAGTATTTCGGAGACAAAGTATATAAAAATGTTATTGCGCGTAATGTGCGCCTGAGTGAAGCCCCAAGTCACGGGGTACCGGTACAACTCTATGACCGTTATTCCAAAGGGGCACTTGCGTATCGCGAACTTGCACGCGAATTTTTAGAAGCGCAAAAGGAGGTGCTTTAAATGAAAAAACCGATGGGACTGGGACTGGACGCGATTTTTGAAGACAATGATTTTGTCGTCGAAACTCCCAAAGAGCAAGGGGTACAGACACTTCGTATCTCCCAAATTGAGCCCAATCGCAACCAACCGCGAAAGGTTTTTGATGAAGATGCCTTGCAAACGCTGGCAGATTCCATTGAAAAGCACGGATTGATTCAACCGCTTTTGGTTGAACCGCTCGGAAATGACAGATACCGCATTATTGCAGGTGAGCGCCGTTGGAGAGCGTGCCGTAAAGCAGGGCTGGAAAGCGTGCCCGTTGTTGTTCGCACGGTGACGGAGCAACAAAATATGGAAATTGCGCTGATAGAAAATCTGCAAAGGGAAGACCTCAACCCCATTGAAGAAGCCAAAGGCTATAAAGTTCTTTCAGAACAGTATCATATGACCCAAGAGCAGATTGCCGCCTCGGTCGGCAAGAGCAGACCGGCAATTGCCAACGCGATGCGCCTTTTGACGCTACCCGAGCAAATCATTGATTTTGTGGCATCGGGAGAGTTGTCCACGGGGCACGCCAAAGCCTTGATGCCGCTGGAAAAAGAGGCTATGCTTGCCCTGGCAAACAAGATAATTTCCGAGGAACTTACGGTGCGGCAAAGCGAAAGTCTTGTAAAGAAAATGCTTGCCCCGCAAAAGAAACCCGTTCCCTTTGACCGAGAGGTAGAACTGGCACTCAAGGAAATGGAAAACACCGCTTCAGCGGCGGTCGGCAACAAGGTTTCTATCTCCCATACACCTAAAAACAAAGGAAAAGTAGAGATTCGTTATCACAGTGTAGCGGAACTTGAGAAAATCATAGATATATTGAAAGGCGGTGTCAACATTGGCTGACAATAAACAAAACACCCCTGCAGCAAACCAACCCGAAATTCCCGAACAAATTAAAGTTCCGGAAACTCCCGAAACCCGCGTCCGCCAAAAGATGCAGGACAATCTGGAGAAGGTTACCGAGTTTAAAAAAGATGTTAAATTTTTGTGGATTTACGGCAGTATCTTTTGTCTGGTGTTGCTGGCACTCATCGGTGGCAGTTATATGATTCAAGAGAAAATTAATGCCGAGGTAGATGAATACAAAAATCAGGCATCCGACGCGCAAGCCTCCGACGAAAAGAGCAAATCCCGTCTGAGCGCCATTCAGGAGCAAAACAATCAACTCAAAAACAAACTCTCTGCCGTCGAAACGGAAAATGCCGCACTCAAAGCGGCAGCCGCTTCCGATGAAGCACTGATCAACAGCGGTGAGCAGATTATTCTGGAAATGCAGAAACTGCTGAAAGTTACGCGCCTGTATCAGACAGGAAAGCGCACCGAGGCAAGAGAACTCTTTGAAAGCATTAATAAAGAGATTCTTCCCAAAGACTGTTTGGAAAGTTACGCGTATTATGAGGAAAGGTTAAAATAAAATGCTGGACATTAAATTTATCAAAGAAAACAAGGAACTGGTCAAAACGGCGATGCACAACCGCAATATGCAACTCGACGAAGTGATTGACAAGTTGTGTGCACTGGATGACGAGCGCAAAGCGCTGATTTTTGACAGTGAGCAAAACAAAGCCAAACAAAACGCCGTTTCCAAGCAAATCCCTGCTCTTAAAAAAGAGGGAAAAGATGTTGCCCCGATTTTTGCGGAAATGAAGGCACTGAGTGACAAAATCAAGGAAGACAATGCCGCTCAGAGCGAAATTGAAGCAAACATTCAGACACTGCTGTATGAAATCCCCAACATTCCTTATGAGGCTGTCCCCGTTGGTAAGGACGATGCTGATAATGTGGAAATGCGCCGTTTCGGTGCCCCGCGTGAATTTGACTTTGAGCCAAAAGCGCACTGGGACATCGGCAAAAATCTTGGAATTCTTGACCCCGAAACCGCAGGCAAAGTCAGCGGTACAAGATTTCATTTCTACAGAGGACTGGGCGCCAAACTGGAGCGCGCCATCATCAGTTTCTTTCTCGACAGTCACTCCTCGAGAGGATATGAGGAAGTACTGCCACCCTATCTTGTCAACCGTGCTTCTATGACGGGAACGGGACAACTGCCTAAGTTTGAGGAAGATGCCTTTAAAACGACAAACGACCTCTTTTTGATTCCCACCGCCGAGGTGCCCGTTACCAATATGTATCGCGGTGATATTTTGGACGGAAACACTTTGCCCCAAAGCTTTTGCGCTTATTCGGCTTGCTTCAGAGCCGAGGCAGGCAGTGCCGGCAGAGATACCAGAGGACTGATTCGTCAGCATCAGTTTAACAAAGTCGAACTGGTGAAATTCACCCGTCCCGAACAGAGTTGGGAAGAACTGGAAAGCCTGACCGCTTCTGCCGAGCAGGTACTCAAAGATTTGGGACTGCCGTACCGCGTGGTCCGTCTGTGCTCGGGAGACCTTGGTTTTTCCAGCGCGATGACCTACGATATTGAAGTATGGATGCCTTCCTACAACCGATATGTTGAGATTTCCTCTTGTTCCAACTTCCTCGATTTCCAAGCGCGCCGCGCCAACATCAAGTTCAAAGATGATATTAAGAGCAAAGCCCAGTTTGTGCATACTCTCAACGGTTCGGGTGTAGCCGTCGGCCGTACCACCGCCGCCATTCTCGAAAACTTCCAGAATGCTGACGGCAGTGTCGATATTCCCGAGGCACTTCGTCCGTATATGGGCGGAATTGCCAAGATTGAGATGAAATAATGAAACAAGTCAACATTTATTCCGACGGTGCTTGCAGCGGCAACCCCGGTCCCGGCGGATACGGAACAATTTTGGAGTTTGGCACAGTCACCAAAGAACTCAGCGGCGGCTTTGCCGATACTACCAACAACCGTATGGAACTGCTGGGTGCGATTGTCGGGCTGGAAGCGCTCAAAGAGCCTTGCGAGGTTACACTATACAGCGACTCCAAATATCTGTGCGATGCCGTATGTCAAGGCTGGGTGTATTCCTGGCAGGCGCGTGGCTGGAAAAAGGCAGACAAAAAGCCTGCCCTCAATGTAGATTTATGGGAACGCTTGTTACCACTGCTTAAAACCCACAAGGTCACATTTGTGTGGATTAAAGGTCACGCCGGTCACCCGATGAATGAGCGGTGCGACGCGCTGGCTGTACAGGCAAGAGAGCAAGTAATAAAATAAGAAAGCGATATAGTATGAACGATTTTATCTATGTAGACCACGCCGCTACCACCAAAGTGAGAGCGGAAGTATTGGAAAGTATGTTGCCGTTTTTAAGTGAATATTATGGAAATGTATCCAGTATGTACTCCATTTCCGACATTACCGAACAAGCGGTAAACGATGCCAGAGCCGATATTGCCGCCGCCATCGGTGCCACGGCACAGGAGATTATTTTTACCTCCTGTGGCTCCGAGAGCAACAATATGGCACTGCGCGGAGTCATTAAAAAACTCGGCAAAGGGCATATTATCACCACCAATATTGAGCATCACGCCATTCTCCACACCGTTAAGGCGCTGGAAAAAGAGGGTTGCACCGCCACCTATCTGCCGGCGGACGAAAAAGGTCTTGTCACCCCCGAGCAACTGGAGGCAGCCATCACGCCCGACACCCGCATCATTTCCGTGATGATGGCAAACAACGAAATCGGCACCATTCAACCAATTAAAGAACTTGCCGCCGTTGCCAAAAAGCACGGTATACTCTTTCACACCGATGCGGTGCAGACCGTAGGACATCTGCCGATTGATGTCAAAGAGTTGGGCGTTGATATGCTTTCCGCCAGCGGTCACAAATTCGGTGCTCCCAAAGGCATTGGCTTTTTGTATGTCCGTGGTGGACTATATCTGCCCCCAATGATTACGGGTGGTGGACAGGAGCGTGGTAAACGCGCCGGTACCGAAAACACCGCCTTTATCGTCGGTATGGCAAAGGCACTGCAACTGGCAACCGCCGAAATGCAACAAACCAACGAAAAACTTACGCGTATGCGTAATAAATTGATAGACGGAATTTTAAAAACCATTCCTTACTGCCGCCTCAATGGTGACAGGGAAAAGAGAATGCCCGGAAATGTCAATGTTTCCATCGAATTCATCGAAGGCGAAGCACTGTTGCTGATGCTGGATATGAACGGCATTATGGCTTCTTCGGGTTCTGCCTGCACCACAGGGTCACTCGACCCCTCCCATGTACTGCTCGCCATCGGGCTGACACATGAGGTGGCGCACGGAAGCCTCCGCATTACCTTGGGAGAGGACAATACCGATAAGGATATTGATTATATCCTGGAAACCTTGCCCCCCATTGTAAAACGACTGAGAGATATGTCACCTGTCTGGGAAGATGCCCTCAAAAGCGGCGTTGCCAGAGATTACTGATAAAGGAGAACACTATGTACAGCGATAAAGTAAAAGACCATTTTCAAAATCCGCGTAATGTCGGTGAAATTCCGGATGCAGACGGCATCGGAGAAGTCGGCAACCAGAAATGCGGAGACATTATGAAAATGTATCTGAAAATTGAAAACGATGTCATTGTCGATTGCAAATTTAAAACCTACGGTTGCGGAGCCGCGATTGCGACCAGTTCTATGGCAACCGAACTGGTGATAGGCAAAACCATTAAAGAAGCACTGCAGCTTACCAACAAAGCCGTTATGGAGGCGCTGGACGGACTGCCGCCCGTAAAGGTGCACTGTTCGGTGCTGGCAGAGGAAGCCATCAAAGCCGCCCTTGCCGACTATTATAAAAAAATCGGCAGAGAACTGGACTTTGAAGTGCCCGGCACCTGCGACGCTTGTTGTCATAACTAAAGGTTTTACCCCTGCCAAATCGGCAGGGGTACTTGGTATTTATAAATCTGAAAGTGGGGGAGAACTATGGCTCGTAGTGGCGGCAATCAAAAACTCAGACTGTTATATCTGTATGAACTTTTTTATACCCGTACCGACGAACAGCATCCACTCTCCAGAGGGGAGATAAGTGAACTTCTTTCGTCACAGTACGATATTCAAATCGAGCGCAAGACTTTTTATGACGATATTGAATACCTTAAAATGTTTGGAGCAGATATCACCAAAAGCGGACGGGGCAAATATTTCCTTGCCAGCCGTAAATTTGAACTGCCCGAACTTCATCTGCTGGTCGACGCCATTCAAAGTTCCCACTTTATCACCGAAAAAAAGAGCAGAACGCTCATTGAAAAACTTTCTGCCCTTTGTTCCGACTATGAAGCCGGTCAGATTAAAAATAATGTGCGCCTGGCACGGCGCAACAAAACGGTTAATGAGGGCATCTTTTACAATATTGATGCCATCTACCGCGCCATCTCGGAGGGAAAACAACTTTCCTTCCGCTATTTTAACTGGCAACTCTCTGAGGGTAAACTCTCCCGTGCCTATCGGCGTGACGGAAACAACTACACCGTCAGTCCCTTTGCAGTTACCTGGGACGACGAAAAATATTATCTGATTGCCTTTGATGCCGAGGCGGAGGCACTTCGCCACTACCGTGTGGACAAAATGGAAAGTCTGTCCCTTGTCAACAAGGCGCGTGAGGGTCAAAAACTTTTGGAACATTTTGACAGTGGTGCCTACACCAACAGTCATTTCGGAAT
This sequence comes from Eubacteriales bacterium, assembly GCA_045634825.1. Classification (GTDB taxonomy): domain Bacteria; phylum Bacillota; class Clostridia; order Oscillospirales; family QAKW01; genus Firm-08. The sequence continues at coordinate 6,508 of JAZRAZ010000064.1, forward strand.
GTTTGGCGGCAAAACCACCAAAGTTACCCTTCGGTTTGACAAAAAGATGCTGGGCGTTGCCATCGACCGTTTCGGCAAAGACGCCTTTTTCCGTCCTGACGGGGAAGAACATTTTCTGCTGATTGCAGAGGTAACTATCAGTCCTCAGTTTTTCGGCTGGCTTTGCTCACTGGAAGATGCAGTCGAACTGTTAGAACCGACAAGTGCGGTGGCGGAGTTTAAAGACCTCATTTGCTCTCTGCAAAAACTTTATTTCTGACCGCATCCATCCGTGCATCCAGTTGTGCGCTGATGTCAGCACAGGCTTTGAGTTCCTTATGGATTGCCTCCAGATCCGGAATGTCTTTTTTATAACGAATTTTATGTTCCAGAGAAGCCCAACAGTCCATCGCAATCGTTCTGAGTTGCACCTCCACTTTCATCAAACGCTTTTCATCGTGCAAAAAGATGGGAAGTTCGACAATCAGATGCAGTGAACGATAGCCGTTTGGCTTGGGATTTGCTATATAATCCTTTTTCGCAATCAGGCGCACATCGTCCTGCCGTAAAAGACTTTCGGCAAGCATATAAATATCTTCGGGAAAGGAACAGATGACCCGCACCCCTGCAATATCGAATATGTTTTGCTCGATATTCTCTATTGTGGCAACCAGTCCCTTGCGGTTTAGTTTTTCGCTGATGCTGGCAGGATTTTTGAGTCGTACTTTAATGGTTTCAATGGGATTGCGGTCATATTCGAGGGACAACTCCTCGTTGAGCACATTGAATTTTGTTTCCATCTCCATCATCGCGCAACGATAGTATGCCATCAGTTCTTTATATTCAGAAAAATGCTCTTGCATCCACAGTTGCACATCGTGGCGCGAAAGCGTTTGCAGAAATTGTTGCTCTTTGTTCATTTCTTTTCTCTCCAGTTTACTTTCATTTCAAAAACGGGCTTATTTTCACTCAAAATTTGCACCAACGACTCATTTTCTCCATCTTTGCAACAAACGGTAAGTTCGTCCCCCTCTTTGCACTCACGCAAATGGTGCGTTTCTATCACACTCGGCTCGCGTTTGGCGCACCCTGCCGCTTCAAAACAGTCCATCGCGATTTTTACATATTCTACATTGTTCATATGCCCCGACATATCAATCATATGCGGCAACACCTTTTGGGTAAAGAGGGGCGTGGCTTGTATCTCAAATCGTGTAAACGGCGCCCGCTCACCCAGCGGTTGCTCCGGCACAAAGCCGACATCGCTTAACTTTTGCGGTCTGTGGCGCTCAAAGTCCAGCACGCACAACTCCTGCAAGGAAGAGATGCAAATGTTGCCCTCCTCGTCCAGCACCTCCACTTTGAAAACAGTACAGATGCGTCCTGCTTCCAAGGAGGTGACCTTTACCGTTACCTCCTCACACCAATGAGGATAGCGCATAATCTCCGCTTTGCTTTTGGTAACCACCCAAAAGCATCCCTTCTCGCGCATCTCTTTGTTCCCGCATTTTTCCATCGCGTGCAGTCCCGTCATCGCGTCCTGCAAAATATACATCACCCCTGCCGGCAACAAACTAAGTGTTGCGCCGGTATAGGCGGAATGAATCTGTTGTTTCCATTCAAACGACATAATTTTCTCCTTTTTACTCTACTTTAACATTCTTATATGAAAAAATTGGTAAATTACTTTTAATTTTCTGTGAAATATAATAACATAATTTAAAATAAAATGCAAAGTGTCCGTTTTATGTCCCACTTCGTTTGATAAAATAGTGTCACAACGAAAAAGGAGGACAAAAAAATGAGTTTCTTTGCAGTATTTGGTTATCTTGCCTGCTTCGGCGCTTTTATCGCCTTGGAACTTCTGCTTCAAAAACTGGACGACCGCAGGTGCAGATAATCCGCGAAAGGAATCTTATATGGTTTCAAAAAAAAGAAAAAATTTTTCCTATCCAAGAGTGCTGATGCTCGGCTTTGGTATCATCATTTTGCTGGGCACCCTGCTTTTGTGTCTGCCGATTGCCTCGCGCGACGGCACTTGGAGTAATCCCGTTAATTGTCTGCTCACCGCCACCAGCGCCACCTGTGTGACAGGACTGATTGCCTACGACACTTTTTCCCACTGGACAATGTTTGGGCAACTGGTTATTTTGTCACTGATTCAAATCGGCGGACTCGGTTTTATGACCTTTATCTCGCTCTTTGCGATGTTTCTCAAAAAGAAAATATCCCTGCGCGACCGTCTGCTTTTGATGCAGTCGTCGGGCAGTATGGAACTCAAAGGAGTCGGCGGGCTCATTCGCCGTATTGTCCTTGGCACGCTGATGTTTGAGGGCATCGGGGCGGTGCTGCTCAGCACGCGCTTTGTCGGTCAGTTTGGCTTTGGGGAAGGCGTTTATAACGCTATTTTCCATTCGGTATCCGCGTTTTGCAACGCCGGCTTTGATTTGATGGGCAAATATACGCCCTTTTCCTCACTGACCCCCTATCAAAACGACCCGTTTGTACTACTCACCATTATGGCACTCATCATCATTGGAGGACTTGGCTTTATTGTATGGAGTGATATTAAACAGCACCGCCTGCGCTTTGCAAAATATTCACTGCACTCTAAAATCGTGCTGATTGCCACCACTGTACTGCTTGTGTTCGGCACCGTTTTCTTTTATTTTTCCGAAACCAAGGCACTTGCAGATATGGGCGTGGGAACACGACTGCTCAATGCCGCTTTTCAAAGTGTAACGCTTCGTACGGCAGGCTTTAACACCATCGACCAGAGTGTCCTGAGTGACGGCGGCAGTATTCTGTCTATGATACTGATGCTCATCGGCGGTTCCCCTGCATCGACGGCGGGCGGCGTCAAAACCGTAACGGTGGCGGTGGTATTCTTGACCGCGCTGGCAGTCATCCGCAACCGCAGGGAAGTGGTGGTCGGCAAACGGCAACTCTCCGCCCTCAATATCCGTCAGGCGTTTTCAGTACTGATGATTTATATCAGCGTTACCCTCGGTGCCGCCATTCTCTTAAGTTTTACCGAAACCGCCTCACTTCGTTCCATTTTCTTTGAAGTATGCTCTGCGGTCGGCACCGTCGGCATCACAATGGGTATAACCACCTCACTGAGCGTGACGGGACGAATAGTGATTACACTTTTGATGTTTTTTGGCAGAATCGGCGGTCTTTCTCTGGCGATGGCGTTCGCGGAAAACCGCGCCGAACCGCCGCTGAGTCGACCCGAAGAAAATATTTTGATAGGATAGGTGAAAAGTATGAAATCAATTTTAATTATCGGTATGGGCAGAATGGGCAGACATCTTGCCACTCAATTTTCCCATCTTGGAAACGATGTGTTGGTCATTGATAAAAGCAGAGAGCAAATCGAGTCATTAAGTCACGCTTTTTCCGATGCACAAATCGGCGACTGCACCAACGAAAATGTCCTTTCTGCGTTGGATGTGGGGCAATTTGACTACTGCTTTGTCTGCATCGGAGAGGACTTTCAGGCTTCTCTTGTCATTACCTCACTTCTGAAAAAATTAGGAGCAAGCCACATCATTTCCAAAGCAAAACAAGATATTCAGGCAGACCTGCTTCGCACCATCGGCGCCGATGAAATTATCTATCCCGAAAAAGATATTGCTGAAAGTCTTGCCATTCGCTATTCGGCTTCCAATATTTTTGACTATGTAGAGTTAACACAGGAATACTCCATCTATGAAATCCCCGTTCTGCCCGATTGGGTCGGCAAAACCTTGGTGGAACTCAATGTCCGCAGAAAATACGGCATCAACATTATCGGCATTAAAAACGGCACCCTGCTCAACCCCATGCCTGCCGCCGATTACCGATTTGATAAAGATGCACACATTATGGTCATCGGCAAAAGCAAAGATGTTTTTAAACTTACTTCCAAAATCAAATAATAAGAAATCCCACAGTTTAAAAACTGTGGGATTTCTTATATCTTGTGTTTTTTCAAAAAATATGCTACGATAAAATTAGAAAGAGGAATAATAAACCGCGCCTTGTTACGCTTTTTGTGGCGAGAAGGGAGACTGTTATGAAAAAATATAAAGTTTTTGTTTTCGTTTTAATGCTCATATACATATTTTCCTGTTGCTGTTTTGCAAACGCCACCCAAGATATCTTTTATTATCAATATGATGATTCCGTCTTTGAAGCAGCCAGAAAAGAAAGCGTTGACTCCGCAGATGATATTTATATGATGAAATATATGCTGTCTCCTCGTTTGAATCTGGAGCAGCACGAAATTGATGGAAATAAAATTTCGATTGATTACAACCATATCTTTTGTGAATATGACTGGACGCCTATAAAAGCTTTGCAGTTTTTAAAATCAAAAGATAAAGCGGCATTCTTAAAAACGCTGCCTATCCGAAGCTATCTTTTCTTTGTTTATTATGATAATAAGTTGGTGACAACAGATATTCCTCGGTTTCAACCATATAAAGACAACCGTTATGAACCGGCGAGAGATACATATGCTATAAACATCGACGGTTTCGCAGCATCAGATTATTATCACAAGTATCTGGGCAAAAACCGCCTTCGACAAGTCATTGTTGATGCCGGATTTGAAGGGTATGAACCAATATATTTGATAGATTTACAGGGAATATGGTTTTCCGTTGTTGAAAAAAATGAAACGGCGTATCTGTTCTGCCTTCCGTCTGAATACCACAGTGTACAGGGGTATAACAAAGCCATCGCTCCCTATCAGCATTTGTATGATAAACAACTGTTGACCGTGGAAAAAGCCGAGCCGCTTTTGATGCTACTGGATGATTGCTTTAACGGAAAACTGGAACTTCCCCGTGACGACGGAATCAGCGGCACAGGAGGAGGCGCATCGCCGCAACAAGAAACCACCGCCACCGGTGCAGAGCAAGTTGCACCCAAAACAATTTCAAAAGGGGAGCAACCTATAACCGATATGGAAGAAGTGACACCTAATAACTATACTCTGCTTTGGGTTATTGCAGGGACAGTAGTTGTTATTGGTGCTATCTTGACTATCACTTTGATGAAAAAGAAGAAAACATAAAATTTAAAAACAATTCCGACAGGCTGAGCCTGTCGGAATTTTATTTATTCTTGCTCGGTGATTTCCTCAAGAGAGGGGATGTTTTCGGGGTTTATCTCCATAGCATTTGTCGTTTCGGCATTGTTTTCTGCCGCTTTTTCCTGCTCGGTATCGACTCGGGAAACACCAATTACCTTGACATCCTCAGGCAAACGGGTGACGATAACACCCTTGGTGCTTCTGCCAAGAACATTGATTTCGCTGACCGCGGTTCTCATAATGACACCGCCGCTGGTCATCAGCAAAATATCGTCTTCGTCTTAAACAAACTTGGCGGCAGCCACCAGACCCGTTTGCTCGGAAATGGCGTAGTTGGAAATACCCTTACCGCCTCTGGACTGAATTTTATATTCAGAGGGACGACTGCGCTTACCGTAACCATTCTCGGTGATGGTCAGGAAGGTGGCATCGTCATAAACGATTTCCATAGAAATAACATAGTCGTCATTTTCCAGTTTGATACCGCGCACACCGCGGGTAACTCTGCCCATCGCTCTGACATCGTTTTCATCAAATCGGATGGCTTTACCGTTGTGGGTGGCAAGCATCAAGGTTTTGGTGCCGTCGGTCAGATGAACGTTGGCAAGGTCGTCGCCCTCGTCAAGAATAATCGCAATCACGCCGCTTTTGCGGATGTTGGCATATTCTTTGATGGCGGTCTTTTTAATGGTACCGTTTTTGGTGGACATAACAAGATAGTGGTCACCATCAAAACCGGGTACGTGAACAATGCTGGTGACTTTTTCGTCGCTTTCCAGCGGCAAAATGTTGACAATGTTGCTACCCTTGGCGGTACGGGAACACTCGGGTACTTCATAACCCTTGATTTTATACACTCTGCCACGGGTGGTAAAGAACAACAGCAAATCGTGAGAAGAAGCAACAAACATATCCTTTACAATATCTTCTGCGCGGGTGCTCATACCCTTAACACCTCTGCCGCCGCGATGCTGTGCGGAATACTCGGCAGTCGGCATTCTCTTGATGT
>JAZRAZ010000065.1:0-1355 GCA_045634825.1 Eubacteriales bacterium
CTGGTGACAAAAGGATTTTGTGGGTCGTCAGGAATTGTGTTTTTGTTGGCGGTGATGTGAACTTCATCCAAACGGTGTTCTAATTCTTTTCCTGTAATGTTGCAACTTCTTAAATCAAGCAACATTAAGTGATTGTCTGTTCCGCCGGAAACCAAGCTGATATCCCGCTTATGCAATTCGTTTGCCAAAACCGAAGCATTTTCAACGATGTTTTTCTGATATGTTTTGAAATCATCTTTTAATGCTTCGCCAAAAGAAACGGCTTTGGCAGCAATAATGTGCATTAAAGGTCCACCTTGTATGCCGGGGAATATTGCTTTATCTATTTGCTTTGCAAGTTCTTCCCTGCATAAAATCAAACCGCCTCTGGGACCGCGTAAGGTTTTGTGTGTTGTTGTTGTGACGACATCTGCGTAAGGTACGGGATTGGGATGCACGCCTGCGGCAACAAGACCTGCAATGTGAGCCATATCAACCATAAGATAGGCGCCGACTTCCTTGGCAATAGCGCTGAATTTTTCAAAATCTATAACACGCGGGTATGCGCTTGCGCCCGCAATAATCATTTTGGGTTTACACTCAAGAGCAATTTTGCGTACCTCATCATAATCAATATAGTGAGTTTCCTTATTTACACCATAGGGAACAATATTGAAGTACTTGCCGGATATGTTAACGGGAGAACCGTGAGAAAGATGACCACCTTGAGAAAGATTCATACCCATAACAGTGTCGCCCGGTTGCAACAATGCAAAGAATACAGCAAGATTTGCACTGGCACCGCTGTGAGGCTGAACATTTGCGTGGTCAGCGCCAAATAATTCGCACGCCCTTTTGCGAGCAATTTCTTCAGCAATATCAACGCATTGGCAACCGCCGTAGTAGCGTTTACCCGGGTATCCCTCGGCATACTTGTTTGTTAAAATAGAGCCAGCTGCATACAATACGGCAGGGGATACTATATTTTCGGAAGCAATTAGTTCAATGTTATCTTGTTGGCGTTTTAATTCCAGACTGCAAGCGTCATAAATTTCTTGATCATATTTTTTTAATTCATCCAAATATCTCATTTTTTCTCTCCTTTTGTTTATTTAAATATTATAACAAAAAATTATCAAATAATCAATATTTTTTATTACTTGACAAAGCAGCAATTACAATTTAGAATAGTTATGTATAAAAAATTCTGGAGGTTGTAAATGGATACTCAACTTAAAAGTAAATTGCAACAGCATGCGCTTACGATTCGTAAAGATGTTATGACACAAGTTTTCAGAGCGCAATCCGGTCATCCGGGCGGCTCCTTGTCTATTGCGGATGTAATGGCTTATTTATATTTTGTTGAACTGAATATT
>JAZRAZ010000066.1:0-1790 GCA_045634825.1 Eubacteriales bacterium
CCTCCGACTTCCCTTGACAGCGCCTGCCATAACCCCTTTAATAATATATTTCTGCGCTACAAAATAAAATATAACCACGGGCAATATGCTCAGTAGTATCAGCGCCATTATGGCACCGATGTCACTCTGTCCGTAACTGCCGTTTAAATACTGAATGTGAATGGGAATGGTTTTGAATTCTCTGATGTCCAGCACAAGATACGGAAGAAGATAATCGTTCCATATCCACATTGTCTGCAATATTCCCACCGATATCATCGTCGGGCGCAATATCGGAACGACTACACCAAAATAGGTGCGAAGCACACCGCAACCGTCAATCGAAGCTGCCTCCTCAATTTCCTGCGGCATACTTTTGGCAAACCCCGTAAACATAAAAACCGCAAGCCCCGCTCCAAAACCGAGATAAATAATCGGAATGGTCCAGGGAGTGTTCAGCCGCAAACTATCCGCCGTCTTGGATAATGTGTACATCACCATTTGAAAAGGAACAATCATAGAAAAGACAAAGAGTAAATACAGCGTCCTTGTAAAAATATTTTCTACCCTTGCAATAAACCAGGCGCACATAGAAGTACACAGCAAAATCAGTCCAACCGAAAGAATGGTAATTATAAAACTGAATAACACGCTTTTATAAAAAGGATAATTGCCGAATGTCATACCGACAATATAGTTTTTAAGTCCTACAAAGGTTTGTTCACTCGGCAAAGAAAAGGGCGCAGCGGAAATGCCACTCCGACTTTTAAAAGAATTCAGTAATACTACAAAAATCGGCCAGACATACACCGCACTGATTGCCGTCAGAATGATGGTAAGGGTGAGATTTTTAATCTTTTTAGTCATTGTTGCACCTCTCTTTTACGTGTAAATCGCAACTGCAACAGTGCTATGAGTGCCACAAGAATGAAAAACAGTACCGCCTTTGCCTGTCCTACACCACGGGCGGCAGAATTACTGTAAAAAGTATTGTAGATATTGAGTGCCAGCATTTCTGTCAGATACACCGTTTTGCCCCCGCCCATCAATCGTCCGGGAGCGCCTGCCGTCAATGCCAAGTTCTGATCAAACAACTTAAAGGAACCGGTAAGCGTCAAAAAGACACAAATGGTAATCGAGGGCATTACCATCGGGATGGTGATTTGTTTTAAAATCTGCCATCGGGATGCCCCGTCAATTTTTGCCGCCTCATAAAGACTTTCAGGCACGCTTTGCAGTCCTGCAATATATATTACCATCATATAGCCAACCTGTTGCCAGCACATCAAAATCACCAGTCCCCAAAATCCAAATTTGGCTTCCAGTGCCAGCGCTGTATCAAATCGGGATAGAATACCATTGAAAATCAGTTGCCAGATATAACCAAGTACAATACCGCCAATCAGGTTGGGCAGAAAAAATACCGTTCGAAAAATATTTTTTCCTCCGACCTTGCCTGTCAGCACCCATGCAAGTGCAAAGGCAATCAGATTGATTGCCGTAACGCTGACTACCGCAAATGCGGCAGTCAGCAAAAAGGAATATAAAAACGAAAGGTCACTCAGTGCGCTGATATAGTTTTTAAATCCAACCCACTTTGCATCACCAACGGTAACAAATTTGCAAAAAGAGAGATAAATTCCTTGCAAAAACGGATAAATAAAACCGATGCAGAAAGCAATCAGTGTCGGTCCTACAAACAGCGGCGCCCAGCGCCGCAGATGCTTATTCATTTCTTACAGTCCGGCGTTTTTATATTCCGTTTCCCACGCATCTATAAACGCCTTTTCCACACTGTCCCAACCGCTTTT
>JAZRAZ010000067.1:0-2872 GCA_045634825.1 Eubacteriales bacterium
CCATATAAAATTGTAAAGGCAAAGCCAATTTACCAAATTGCGAGAAAACTGCGAGATGCAGAATTCCGAAAGTGCAAACCGAAGTCCCGAAAACCTCGATATCAAGCGGGTTTACGGAGATACAGTCGTGATAAACCCGACTATGTTTCGAGTGTATTCGGTATGATTACCAAACAATGATAACCGAAAATTAAAATAAAATCAATAGATTTTTGAAAAAATATCAAGACTCCAAATCGGCAATCAACTGAGGAATGTCTTTTTGCCATATGATGAGCAGCGTTCCGTTTTTAACGGAAACAAAACCTGCCTTGCCGGTAAAATGATTGCTGACGCCGAGAGGGAAGGAGGCGGTCAGGGTAGCGTTGGTCAGTTCATAGTGCATTCCTTTAATGTTGACGCCTTCGGCGTCATCCCCTAAGCAAAATACAGAAATATCTCCTCGTTCGCGGGCGTCAAACATTAGTTTACTGTTGTGAATGGCGGTAATGACAGTATTTTGATCTATCAAAAATCCGAGCCCGCCTTGACGGGCGATATAAGAAAGTGCTTGCAAATTGGCAACGGTATGGTCAATTCGCTCTCCGCCAACACAGCCGTATAGAATAAAAATACGGTAACCTGCTGACAGACCGTATTTGATGGCAAGCATAGTATCTGTGTCATCCTTTTCAATTGGATGGGAAAGTGTTTGTATTTCTTTAGGGGTGTATCCCAGTGAATCAAAATCACCAACGGCAAGGTCGACCCGGATGCCTGCTCTTTTCAGATGTTCATAACCTTTATCTGCTGCAATAATGAAGCAATCCCTTGGCATAACAAGGTTTTCGGTAAAAACACCACCGACGATACAACAAATTTTATTCATACGAAATCTCCTTTCCGTTAAGGACGGCTTGGGTAAGCCGATCGCCTGTATAGCAGAGTTTCAGAGAGAAAAAAGGTTTGTTTTGTTGCAGTAGTTGTAGAAAGATTTTATCTCCTTGCCAAATGGTTTTTCTTGACAATTCATCCTTTTGAATCCATTCCAAAACGCCCTCGTCGCAGGAGTGAATTTCACCTTCAAATTTGTCTGCAGTAAACAAATGCATATACTCTGTAGGCCAGATATCCGACACAAAGGTAACGATACCACGGTAACGGTAACTTGTCAGTGCCAGTCCTGTTTCTTCATAAACTTCTCTGAGCAAACAGTCCTCCGGGCTCTCTTTGTCCTCGAATTTGCCGCCGATGCCGACCCATTTACCTTCGTTGAGGTCATTTTTCTTTTTGGTGCGATGCAAACACAGATAACAGTCCTCATTCTCTATATAACAAAGAGTGGTATTTTTCATAATGACTTCTCCATTCGTTTGTGACAATTATACTTTGTTTGCGATAATGAGTCAAGTCGGAAAAGTGATTTTATCCTGTCTGATTTAATAGAATTTAAAGAGGTGAGGAGCGTGCGAAAAATGTTGTGCTTTTGCTTGGTGATGCTTATTTTTTCGTGTTTTTGCAGGGCGGGAATTGTTTTGAATGACGGTTTGGTTTTGCAAGGTGGACAGGAGCGCATTGAAATGAAAGCAGGGCAGAAAATTTACTTAAAGGTACAGCATTCTATTTGGAAATATCCGATGCTGAAAAACCTTGAATTCAGTTCCAAAAATCCGCTTGTGGCATATGTAGATACATATGGTTGGGTTCACGCGCAAGCGGCAGGAAGAACGGTTATTTCTGTCTGGAATGACCAGGGAGCAAATGCCACAATAGAGATAATCGTGCGGGGAAAAGAAACACTTCCTACTTGGCTTTTGATTGCTATTTTTTTATTATTTTTGACCTCTGCGGGAGCATTTTTTATGCCACAAAAATTCGTTGTTTTGAATGAATTTTTTTATCAAAAACTGTGCAGATTGAACAAATATTTTTAATTTTGATGAGAAGTGTATATTGATTGTTGACCTTTGATGTTTTTTATATTATAATTCATATATATAGTTTTTGATATGCATTACGCAAGGAGGAAAATTAGAATGAGGACTATAGCTAACAAAGCCCTTTGTTTGTTCTTGGTGCTGACTATGGTTATCGGATTGCTTCCTGCAACAATGTTTGCAGGTGCAGCCAACGTGGTCGTTATGACAGCGGAACAAATATTGGTTGACGACGACTTTAGAAATGTCGCCAGTGGCAAAACAGTGAATGCCACCGTTGCCGGCATCACCTATCAAGCGGTGATGGGCACAAATGCTTTTGCTACCATCGGTGAAGCATTGACTCGGTCCAAAGATAACTATCAAGTTTATGTTGCTGCCGGTCGTTACACGGAAAACCTTTTGATTCCCTGTAACATTGATATATACGGTAATGGTATGGATGTTAATCCCAACAATGCCGATTGGTCATTGAACACAAGACGTTCCAATGAAAAGAATGAGTCGGTGATTGTCGGTGATATTACTATTCAGCAGATGGGATTGACCCGTATTGTTATCAATGGTTTTTCTTTTACAGGAGCCACAGGATTGATTGAAGGAAATCTCCTGAGTTCCACCAAAGGTTTGGATTTTTGTAACAACTATTTGTATCCTACGGCGTTAAGCAACGTCAACGGTCTTATCTATTTTACACAAACCTCCACGCGTAGCGGTAGAATTGCTTATAACAGAATTGACACCACTCAGTGCGTTGCTGCTGATCCCTTTATGGCGATTGGTTCTCGTAACCCCGACCATTTGGTGATTGAGGGCAACTATGTTAAGGGTAGCAATATCAACCGTGGTGTTTGGCTGACCGCTGAATTGCAGTCCAACAACACGACGCCCAGTTGCATTAAAAAGTCGGTAGTTAAAGATAACTATTTTGATATTGGTGGTAATGTTTCTTGTGT
>JAZRAZ010000068.1:0-7739 GCA_045634825.1 Eubacteriales bacterium
GGCATCAATCGAGGTGGCAACGCCTTGCATCATCAAAACGCCAAGTCGCACTTGTTTACCGCAAACGCTTTCCTCTTTTTGTGTAATCCCGTCATACAGCATTTTGCCGCCGATGTAACATAAAAGCACCAGCGCAATCCAAGGAATACACTTTTCAAATGCAGTAAAGTATTTTGCCACCGTGCTGACACAAATCCACCCAATCATCGGCATTATAAACTGAAAAAAGGAAAAAACGCCTGCCATAGCACTCATTCTGCCTTTTTTCATACACGGTTCACTCAGTCCGTTGGCAAGAGAAACAGAAAAAGCGTCCATTGCCAGCCCCACACCGAGCATCGCACTGTTAAAGAAAAAAATAAAATTCATATGTAATTTTCTCCCAATTAAAGTCCCAAAATATTATATTCGATTTTTCTTGCAAAATCAACCGTTTTTCTCTTTACAAGTTCTGCAAAATATGTCATAATATAGATAATGTCGGTACTTCCCTGCCGCAACACACCTTTGTACCGCTTGCGGTACTTTTTTTATGCGGTTTGGAAGATAAGCAGAGGAGGAGTACCCGAACTCGCCTAAAATAGCATAATTTTGGCGATTTTCGGCTTATTGTCGGCAGCAGGCGCCAGCCTTGCTCCCTCCACTGCACCAAAAACCACCTAAAATTCTACTTATTTTAGGTCGTAGAATTTTTGCGGAGCCGATTTTTGCATCGGCAAGGCATAAAACGCAGCAAATCCTGACGGATTTGCGAGTATTTTAACACAGCAGAGGTGAAAATCTGCCCGAAAAAATCGGGTTCGGATATTCCTCCTCTGCTTAACCAAAAAATTGTCGGAGGATAAAAATGAGTAAAGAAAAAGTTATCATTGGCGACGAGGGTATTTTCGACGCCAGAAAACTCGGTATTCCGAGAATGTTGGTGCTGGGCTTTCAGCATCTGTTTGCGATGTTCGGTGCTACGGTTTTGGTTCCGCTTCTGACGGGACTGGATGTTGCCACCACACTGTTGATGGCAGGGTTCGGCACACTGCTTTTCCACTTTATCGCCAAAGGCAAAGTCCCTGCTTTTCTTGGTTCTTCCTTTGCATTCCTGGGCGGATATGCCGCCATCGCACCCCTCGCTTCTGACGGGGCTGCCAACAAAGAAATGCTACCCTACGCCTGTCTGGGTGTTGCCGCCGCAGGTCTTGTCTATCTGGTGCTTGCCGGTTTGATTAAAGCCGTCGGCATCAATCATGTTATGAAGTTTTTCCCGCCCGTTGTAACCGGTCCCATCATTATTGCTATCGGACTGGGTCTGTCGGGCAGTGCGGTAAACAACTGTTCTGCCAACTGGCCTTTGGCACTGATTGCATTGGCAATCGTTATCTTTTTCAACATCTGGGGCAAAGGTATGTGCAAAATCATTCCGATTTTGCTCGGCGTTGTCGGTTCTTATGCCGTTGCCGTTATCGTCGGCAATCTCTGCGGTGTGGATGCCTGGGCAGTTGATTTTTCTGCTGTAAAAAATGCCGCCTGGATTGGACTTCCCATTCATATGGAAAACACCATCTTTGCGATTGACTGGAAAAATACCGGCGCCATTCTTTCTTCTATCATCGCCATCGTTCCCATTTCACTGGCCACTATGATGGAGCATATTGGTGACATTTCTGCCATCAGCGCTACCGTCGGCAAAAACTACATTAAAGACCCCGGTCTTCACAGAACATTGATGGGTGACGGTCTTGCCACAACGATTGCTTCTGTTTTCGGCGGTCCTGCCAACACCACTTACGGTGAAAACACCGGCGTTCTTGCTCTTTCCAAAGTATATGACCCCAAGGTCATTCGTCTGGCGGCAGTATTTGCACTGGTGCTGTCCTTCTCTCCCAAATTTGCTGCTATCGTCAGCTCCATTCCCACCGCAATTATCGGCGGTATCTCTTTTGTTCTCTACGGTATGATTTCCGCCATCGGTGTCAGAAACGTCGTGGAAAACAAGGTTGATTTTACCAAGAGCCGCAACCTCATTATTGCCGCTATTATCTTGGTTTGTGCACTGGGTCTGGGAAGTGCCGCCACCTTTACCATCGGCGGTATCACCATTTCTCTTTCTGCACTGGCAGTTGCCTCTATTGTCGGCATTATCCTTAATGCCGTTCTTCCCGGTAAAGACTTTGTCTTCTCAACCGAAGAAGAATAAATTTATCTTTTATCAAACCGCCCAAGAGAGAAAATCTTTTGGGCGGTTTTTGTCGCAAAAGTATTGACTTTATTTTCATAAAGGTCTATACTTTAGTCGTTTTGAAATCATTTTTACGGAGGCGTATATTCAATGCAGATACTTTTGAGTTTATCTGTGGCTTTGTTTGCAGGACTTTTACTTTCCCGTCTTGCAAAAGTTGTTAAATTGCCCGCCGTCACCGCTTATCTGGTGGCAGGTATTCTCATCGGGCCCTACCTTTTGGGCGCGTTTGGGGTAAAGGGACTTGGATTTGTGAGTATGGAAGATATTAAAAATTATTCCATTCTCAGTGATACCGCCCTTGGCTTTATTGCCTTTTCTATCGGTAACGAGTTCCGCTTGTCCTCTCTCAAACACACAGGAAAACAAGCCACCGTTATCGGCATTATACAGGCAGTCTTTACCACCGTTTTGGTAGATGCGGCACTCATCGGGCTTCATTTTCTTATTCCCGACAAGTTGCCTCTGCCCTCCGCCATCATTTTGGGTGCTGTTGCCAGTGCCACCGCCCCTGCCGCTACATTGATGGTCGTCCGTCAGTACAAAGCAAAAGGCCCCGTCACCCAGATTCTGTTGCCTATCGTGGCACTCGACGATGCCGTCGGTCTGGTACTGTTTGCCATTTCTTTTGGTGTTGCCAAGGCGCTTATGAATGGACAGGTGGATGTCCTGAGCGTTGTGGTGGAGCCTATTTTAGAGGTGGTGCTGTCCTTGGGACTGGGCGCCTTGATGGGCTATTTTATCACCTTCTTTGAACGGTTTTTCCATTCCAGAAGCAAGCGTCTTGCCATCAGCGTTACCTTTGTAATGCTGGCAGTGTCTTTGTCAATGCTGGAGTTCCATATTGGCGGTATTCATATTGCCTTCTCCTCACTGCTCGTTTGTATGATGATGGGTACCCTGTTCTGCAATACCTGTGATTTTTCCGAGGAACTGATGGACCGTTTGGACCGCTGGACTGCACCGCTATTTATTTTATTTTTCGTATTAAGCGGTGCCGAATTGGAACTGAGCGTTTTCGCCGATGTGGCAGTCGTTGCCATCGGACTTATTTACATCTTCACCCGTTGCCTTGGCAAATACTATGGTGCTTTCTTCAGTGCGCGCGCCACCAAATGCGACCCCAATATTGTTAAATATTTAGGCATCACCTTGTTCCCACAGGCAGGTGTAGCACTGGGTATGGCAATCAAGGCGCAAACACTCGGTGCCGAGGGCGCCATTGTTGCCAATATTACTTTATTCGGTGTCCTTATTTATGAACTTGTCGGTCCCCTGCTCACCAAAATTTCTCTGCAAAAAGCAGGAGAAATCAAACCCGAGGAAAGAGTCAGCGCACGCGACGAACATAAAAAACTGCTTGACCTTCTGAAAAAATAAAAACAAAAAACGGTAACCGATTGGGAGACACTTCGTAAAGAAGTTTCTCCCAATTTCTTTTTATATTAAAAATGGCACTTTCGGCCCAGAAAGTGTCATAGTGGGTTACATACTTTGAAAATACACCTATCTCAAAGATAAAAACCATTAGTGTTATTGTGAGACAGGTCTCACAGTTTTATTTTGCCTTGCGGCAAAGTGATATTAAAACCTTTGGTTTTAGTTTTATTATATTCGCTCCAAAACTGCCGAAGGCAATATCACTTGGACGAAGTCCAAATATAACCGCGAAGCAATATAACTCGCCGAAAGGCGAATATAACTGAGGCGCATTTCTTTACGAAGTGCACCTCTTGGTTACCGTTTTTATTGTTCAATTATATCACATTCTGTAATGCCATAATACTGCATCACTTGGATGGCGTCTTTTTCGATGCGCTCGCCACACACCACTGCCGATACGGCAGGTGGACAACTTACGCTGAGCGCTCCCAGCACTTGTCCCTCACATTTTTCTACCGCCACTTTTTTGGATGGCGCAAACAATGCCTCTTTCATACCAAGTACCTTGGTGGGTGCTGCCATTTTCGGCGGTACAGCGTCCATCGGTGTACGACGGGACAATCGCGACAATAATTCCTGCACCCGCGCAAGTCCCTCGGTTTGTTCGGGAGTAAACATTAAAACGGTATAATCGGGGTCGGCATACTCTGGCTCCACCCCATTTTCTCTGAAATATTCTGCCAGAGAAGTCCCCTCATAACCGTAACTTTTAGGTGCCAAAGTCAGTTTGAGTGGCTCATTTCCAACCGTTTTGATGCCTTGCCCGGCAAGCCTTGTGCAAAGATTCTGTTTTTTCTTTACAAAGTCTGCCAGCCGCCCCGCATACCCGTCAGCAAGATAAGCATTGGTTTTATCCAAGGATTGCAAAATCAAATACGACGGGCTGGTAGAGGCAAACAGTGCCATCGCTTTTTCCGCCTGCCCGCAAAGCCACGCGGGTGCACTTTTGGAAATGTGCAGATATCCTCCACCCGTCAGTACGGGAAGCGTTTTATGCGCCGAATCGCAACACATATCTGCCCCCAACGCTATAGGATGCTCACTTTGCTCTAAAAACTGAAGATAGGCACCGTGTGCATTGTCAACCAACAACAAAACGCCCTGCTCTTTGCATACTTTACTCAGTGCCCGAATATCCACCCGATTACCAAGATAATCGGGACTCGTGATATACACCGCATGCGCCTTGCATTGAAGGATTGCCTCTTGCAAACGCTCAGGCGTTATGGTGCAGGAAAGTAAACTTTCTCCCTGCAACCAGTCCACCTCTATCCCCAGCAGTGCCGCCGCGCTGACAAAGGTTTTATGTGCATTTCTCCCTGCCAGTATCCGCGCCGTTTTCCCCGCATACAACCGGACAAGATACAGCATCGCACGAATAGACAGCGACGAGCCCTCACAGGAAAAAAGCGTTTTTGCCGTACCGAACAGTCGGGAAGCATTTTGCTGACTTTCCGCGATGATGCAGGAGGCTTGATACAATACATCTGCTCCTGCAATCTCGGTTATGTCTTTACTCTCAAGAGCGCCGTTTCCCTTGTGTCCCGGCATATGCAGGCGCAAAACATCCTTCTCGGCATAGTTTTCTACAAAATCACAGATGGGTGTTTTCATTGTTCCATCGCCTTTGCCGCTTCCAACATAATGGCACATTCCATACGCTTTCTGAACAGTTTGCAACCGTATTCATATACACCCGTCACCGAACCTGTTGCGTGATAGGCGTTGGCGGCGCAACCGCCCGAACAATACAGTTTTGCCCAACAATCTTTACACTCCTCACGGCTGTATACATTACAAGCCATAAATTCGTTTTGTATTTTTTTGTTGGTTACCCCGTGAAAAATGTCCCCGAGTTTAAATTTTTCATCCCCCACAAATTGATGGCAGGGGTACAAATCTCCCCAGGGTGTAACTGCCATATATTCGGTGCCCGAGCCACAGCCGGACACTCTTTTATAAATGCAAGGGCCACCCTTCAGGTCAATCATATAATGATAAAAAGTAAAGGGTTTTCCTTGCTCCCGACGCTTTTGCATCAATTCTGCCAATTTTTCATATTGTTCCATCACAATGGGCAGGTCTTGTTCGGTGAGTGCCGAGGGGTCGTCCGGAGCACAAACCACAGGTTCCATGCTCAGTTCATCAAACCCCAGGGAAAGCATCTCCTTGATGTCCTCCAAAAAGTCGGGATTGGCGTGGGTAAAGGTGCCACGCATATAATAATCCTTGCCGCCGCGCGCTTTGACGAGTTTTTGAAATTTGGGAACGATTTTCTCCCAACTGCCATTCCCTGCATAGTCGACACGATAGCGGTCGTGAACTTCTTTTCTGCCGTCCAGCGAAAGCACCACATTACTCATCTCTTTGTTGGCAAATTCAATGACATCGTCGTCAATCAACACGCCGTTGGTGGTCAGGGTAAAACGAAAATGTTTGCCCGTTTCTTTTTCCCGCTGTCTTGCATAGGCAACCAACTCTTTAATCATATCAAAGTTCATCAGCGGTTCTCCGCCGAAAAAGTCAACTTCCAGATTGTGTCTGGTTCCCGAATTTTCAATTAAGAAGTCCAGCGCCCGTTTGCCGACTTCCAGACTCATCACCGCGCGCTCTCCCTGATACTTGCCTTGCGCCGCAAAGCAGTAGGCACAGTTAAGATTGCAGGTATGTGCCACATGCAAGCATAAGGCTTTGACCACCCCGCTGGTCTTTTCCTTCAAGGTATTTGCCATCGGAGAAAAAGTGTCGGGCGCATACAGTTTGCCCGCATCACGCAGGGCATCGACCTGACAAAGACCCTCTTTTATCTCCTCGGCACTCACCTTGTCCCCGTATTTTTCGGTCAGCGCGGAAATCACTTGCTCTTTGTCTTCGGTTTCATAGAGTTTTATCATATCAAAGGCAACTTCATCGACAATATGTACCGAACCTGAAAAAATATCCAGCACAATGTTGAGTCCGCCCAGTTTATAACAATGAATCATTTTGCTCTCCTCTGTCAAAAAACGCCGCCTGATTGGCGGCGTTTTCAGATTTACTTACTTTCTTTGTTTTCGCACTGTTGATTTGCAATACCGCAACTGGTCTTGCAAGCAGACTGACAAGAAGTCTGGCACTCACCGCAACCGCCTTTTTTGGCGCTCTCACAAAGATTTTTCGTTTCTAAAGTTTTAATATTCATTTGATTTCCTCCGAGAAAAGTTTATTGATTGTTTTTTATTATAACACCTAAGTTATTATAAGTCAATTCTTTTTGCCCCGTGCAAGCATAAAGATAAGCAATCCTGCCAGATATGCCGCCGCAAGTCCCACGGTCAAAAACACCGTCAGCGTATTCTGAGCGGCAAAATTGACCAGCAGTAACACGGGTATGCCGAACGCGATGCCAAACGAACTGCCGACAATCAGATTGTTGGAAGCCGGCGTTTTGAGGTCGGGGTCCAGTTCCCGAAGCAATAGTACACCCGAACTGAGCGTTCCTGTGAGCATACCAAACATAGAGAAAAATCCCTCATATTCATACCCTTTATAAAGTTTTTTGCACAGGATATGCAGATAAACAAAAGTAGCAATACCGCCGAGCGTTGCCATTAACAAGAAAGGCAGCCAGTTGCCTGAAAGGTCACTGATGTCAATACTGGCAATCCCTGCCACCGTCATTAAATCAAAAGCAAGCCCGGAAAGTCTTGAAAGCAGATAGTTGTTTTGATACTGGCGACGCATTACCTTTGCTTTGCGCAGGCCCTTCATCAAAGACCGACAAACAATGGCAAGAAGCGAACCGACAATAAAGTTAAATCCCCACAACAAGTTGCCCACCATCTTTGCAAGACCGGGGGCTACTGCCTCCAGCAACGAAACGATGCCCCATGTGAGCAGATAGGTTAAAAGATATACCAGCGCAATCAATGCCGCCTGCACACTGAGTTTATCTACCGATTCGGAAATCGGCATTTCATCACTGTGCTGAAAGGTATCTACCGTAACCGAACCGCTGACCTGCTCTTTATCGCAAACGCGTAAAATCTTTTTACGGCGGTGCAAAATATTCAGATAAATCACGCCT